>NZ_JBKBCT010000004.1:0-119643 GCF_050871525.1 Kineococcus auxinigenes
GGGGGGGGCCCGCGCGGCCCCCCCCCCGCGGCCGCCGGCCCGCCGCGAGGTCGCGGGCCCCGTCAGCGCGCCGGGCGGAAGGCGGCCAGCGACGGCAGCGCGCGGCCGTCGTGGTCGAACATCGTGAGGTTGTCGTTGGGGTTGCCGGCGCCCGGCTCCCAGCCGACCCCGGGCAACCACGCCGGCTCCCACGCGAAGAACCCCAGGCAGCGGCGGTCCGGCACCGCCAGGAGCACCTCGCGCAGCGCCTCGAAGTAGGCGGCCTGCCCCTGCGGGGTGGGCGGGAAGCGGTCGGCGTCGGGCAGTTGCCCGATCCGGGCGATGAGGTTCTCCAGGTCGTCGCCGTTCTCCAGCGTCCACGGGTAGGCGGTCTCCACGAGCACGAGGTCCTTGCCGTAGCGCGTGGCGAGGTCGTCGAGGTTCGCCTGCAGGTCGTCCAGGGAACCGTGCCAGAACGGGTAGTACGACAGGCCGATGACGTCGAGGTCGACGCCCTCGGCGAGGACGTGGTCGTAGAACCAGCGCGAGCCGCCGTCGTCGCCGCCGCGGTCCACGTGGACCATGACGGGCACGTCCTCACGGCGCCGGTGCACGTCGCGCACCCCGGCGATCCCGGCCTTCAGCAGGGTGGTGAACCCGGCCCAGTCGTCCGGCTGCCCGGGGCGGTACACCTGCCCCAGCGGCCACAGCATCCCGGCGGTCACCTCGTTGCCCACCTGCACCATGTCGACGCGGCCGCCGCCGGCCGCGATCGCCCGCAGGGTCTCGCAGGTGTGCGCCCGCACCGTGCGCGCCAGGGTCGCCAGGTCCTGCCCGGCCCACGCGGCGGGTGTCCTCTGGTGCGCGGGATCGGCCCAGAAGTCCGAGTAGTGGAAGTCGATCAGGACCCGCATGCCCGCGCGCTTCGCGCGCCGCGCCAGCTCCACGGTCGAGGCGACGTCGCTGTACCCGGCGGGCGGGTCCACCCACACGCGCAGCCGCACCCAGTTCGCGCCGTGCGCGCGCAGCAGGTGCTCGACGGGCCGGGGCCGACCACCGCGGTCGCGGTAGCGGGCGCCGGCCGCCTCGCTCTGCAGCAGGAACGACAGGTCGGCTCCGCGCACGGCGAGGCCGGGGCCGCCGCCCGACGCGGCGGCGGACGGGGCGGTGGCCAGGGCCGCGCCGGCGGCCGGGCCCACCGCCAGCGCGGCCAGCAGGCTGCGCCGGCGCAGGGAGGACGAGGTGGTGGTCATGGCGCTCCTTCGCGTCACGAGGGGAAGGTGCGGGCGGGCGGCGCCCGCCCGCTCGTCAGCCCGCGGGGGCGGGCTCGGTCCAGGTGGCGGCGTCCTCGACGCGCACCGCGTCGAGGGCCCACAACTGCTTCTCCGCCCCGGCCAGGCGAGCGGCGGCGTCGGCGGGCAGGTGCACGGGAGCGCCCACGGCCAGCGGCAGGAGGTGCAGGGTGACCTCGCTGGTCGCCCGCACGCCCGCGTCGCGCAGCGACACGCTCCAGCGCGAGCCGTCCCAGAACCGGTCGGTGACGGTGCGCCCGTCCACCCGCAGCTCGGCGACGTCCCCGGCCCAGTCCACGTGCAGCAGGGGGTCGCGCCCGTGCTCGGCCACCCAGGCGGGCAGCGCGAGCCGCAGCACCGCGGCGTGCTCCTCGAAGTCCTCGGGGGAGGGAGCGGACGCGCGGCCGGCGAACTCGCCGTGCAGCACCGGCACGCCCGGCGAGGGCTCGCGCACGGCGGCCGCCGGCACCTCCTGGGAGCGGGCCGGCGGGCCGGCGCGCTCCAGCGGCACCGGGCGGAACGCGCGGGCGGCGGCGTCGTACGAGCGCACGTCGGGGGCGTCACCGGTCTCCCGGCAGGTGACGGCGCCGTCGGCGCCCCACGCCAGGGGGGCCGCGGACAGCAGCAGCCGGCGCTGCGCGCCCGCGGTGCCGGGTTCCACGACCCAGGCGTCGCGCGCGGTGGCCGCGGGCAGCACGAGCAGGTCCAGCGCGCCGCCGGGTGCCCGCAGCCGCAGCGGTTCCCCGCCGGGCGTCACGTCGTGCAGGAGCAGGCCCTCGTGCCCCCGGGCGGGCAGCGCGGTGCCGTCGGCCCGTTCCAGCACGCTCCCGGCGCTCACCGCCACCTCGCAGGGGACGCCCTCCTCGGCGGTCAGCACCAGCACCGGGTGCGGCGCCCCCGGCAGGACGGTCAGGGCCGAGGCGGTGGCCCACTCCACGCGGGCGCCGCCCAGCTCCAGGCGGAACGGCCAGCGCGCCAGCGTGCCCGCGGGCACCTCGACCCCCCGGGAGGGCAGCACCAGGTCGGGCCCGCCGCCCACCCGCACGCGGAACCGGGCGCCCGGGTGGGCGGCCAGCGGAACGTGCGGCTGGTGCCAGGAGACGAACAGGAACCCCTCGCCCCGGTCGGCGTCGGCGCGCACCGCCCAGCGCAGCGTCGCGGTGTCCTGCACCCCGGCGGGGCGCACCTGCGGAAGCGAGGACGGCATCGCCGCCAGGCGCTCGCCGAACGCGGCGAGGAACGCGTGCTGGCGGCGCAGCTCGCCGTGGCTGGGGGCCAGGGTCCCGGACTCGCCGACGGGGGCGTGGAAGTCGTACCCCAGGCGCGGCACGTCGTTGGGGTAGCCGGTGGCGTGGGACTCCTGGGTGCCCCCGCCGTCGACGCAGGCCACGCCGCCCGGGGTCGTGCCGACGGGGTTCGTGCCGCCGGCGTACATGTAGTAGCCCTGCCAGGCGGAACCGTTGCCGATCTTGCAGTGGGCGACGGCGGCCACGTCCAGGGCCGCCGGGCGCGGGCGGCGGTGGTACGCGGTGGCCATCCCGCCGCCCAGCTCGCACGTGGCCGGCGGGAACAGCACCGACGGGCTGCGCGGAACCGCCGCGCTCGCCCCGCCCGTGCCGGTGCGCTCGCGCACGTCGGCGCCGATGCCGGGGTCGTCCCACACGTGGGAGAAGAAGAAGTGCTCGCGGAACGTGGGGTCCCACGGTGCGCCGGCGTCCACCCAGAACCCGTCGCCGTACCCGCCGTACAGCGGCAGCACCTCGCCCTCGGGCAGTCGCGCGCCGCCCCAGGCCGTCGCGGTCCACAGCGGGGCGCTCACCCCGGCCCGGCGGGCCAGCCGCTTCAGCGTCACCAGGTGCTGCGGCTGGTCGTACAGCTCGTTCTCCAGCTGGACCGCCAGCACCGGGCCGCCCTCGGCGCGCGCGCGCCCGCCCAGCGCCCGCCCGATCCGGCCGAACCACTCGCGCACCAGTTCCAGGTAGCCGGGGTCGTCGGTGCGGTGCGCCACGTCGGCGGACTGCACCCAGTCGGGGAACCCTCCGTTGCGGGTCTCGCCGTGCACCCACGGGCCGATGCGCAGCACCACGTCCAGGCCGGTGCGCTCGCACTCGTCCACGAACGCCGCCAGGTCGAGGTTCCCCGCGAACGAGGCGCGGCCGCGCTCGGGTTCGTGGTGCAGCCAGACCACGTAGGTCGACACGACGGTGACGCCGCCGGCGCGCACCGCGCGCAGGCGCTCGCCCCAGCGCTCGCGGGGCAGGCGGCTGTAGTGCACCTCCCCGGAGACGGGCACGAAGGGCCGCCCGTCGCGCTCCAGCCAGCGGTTCGTCAGCGCCAGGCCCGGGCGCCGGTCCTCCTCGTTCGCCATCCGCGGTCGTCGCAGGGGGGTGGCCCAGGGGGAGTGGTCCAGGACGAGCGGGGCGGGCTCGCCGGTGGGGGGTGCAGGCGTGGGCACGGGGGTCCTTCCGGGGCGTCGTCGCCGGCCGTGGCGGGTGCACCGCCTGGCAGTGGGCTGTGATCGGTCACAGGCTCCGCTTCGCACGGTAGGCGCAGTAAGTCACGGATGTCGAGGGACTTGACAGAACTGCTCGCGGTGCCGACTGTAACCGGTCACAGGCCGGTGCTCGTCGTCCGGCCCCAGCTCGCCGCGAAGACGCGGCGAGGTCGATCGAGGAGGATCCGTGCGTTCGAAGCCGATGTCCCGCGCCAGCCGCCAGTCCGCCCCCGTCGCCCCGGCCGGCGCCCGCCGAGGACCCGGCCGGCGCCGCACCCTGACCGCCGTGGCCGCGGCGGCGCTGCTCGTGACCGCCGGCTGCAGCGGCGGCAGCGGCACGGGGTCCGGCGGCGGTCCTGTGGAGCTCACGTTCTGGACGTGGGCCCCGAACATGGAGCAGGTCGTCCAGACCTGGAACGACACCCACCCCGACGTCCAGGTGACCGTCAACAAGCAGGACGGCGGCGACGCGGCCGTCGTCAAGCTGCTCACCGCGATCAAGGCGGGCGACGGTGCCCCGGACCTCATGCAGGCCGAGTACCAGAAGATCCCCACCCTGGTCTCCTCCGACGCCCTGGCCGACATCTCCGGCGAGCTGGGCGACGACGTCGCCGGGACCTTCCCCGACTCGGTGTGGAACAGCGTGACCCTCGGCTCGGACGCCGTGTACGCCGTTCCGCAGGACTCCGGGCCGATGCTGTTCTTCTACCGCGCCGACCTCTTCGAGCAGCACGGCATCGCGGTCCCCACCACCTGGGCCGAGTACGCCGACGCCGCCCGGAAGATCCACGCCGCCGACCCCTCGGTGTTCCTCGGCACCTTCTCCGCCAACGACCCCGGCTGGTTCGCCGGGCTGTCCCAGCAGGCCGGCGCCTCCTGGTGGGGCGTCGAGGGCGACGCGTGGGACGTGGACATCGACTCCGAGCCCACCCGGCAGGTCGCCTCCTACTGGGGCGGCCTCGTGCAGGAGGGCGTCATCGCCAACACCCCCATGTACACCCCCGAGTGGAACGCCGCCCTCAACGAGGGCACCCAGGCCGGCTGGGTCGGGGCCGTCTGGTCCCCGGCCGTGCTGGAGGGCAACGCCGCCGACACCGCCGGGAAGTGGGCCGCCGCACCGCTGCCGCAGTGGGACCCCACGGACCCCGCCGGCGGCAACTGGGGCGGCTCGGCCACCGCCGTCACCACCCAGTCGGAGCACCCGGCCGAGGCGGCCGAGTTCGCGCAGTGGCTGAACACCGACCCCGAGGCCGTCCAGGCCCTGGCCGACGTGGCGGGCGTCTACCCCGCTGCGACGGAGGCCGCCTCCCAGGCGCTGACCGACCCGCCGGCGTTCCTGGCGAACCAGCCCGACTACTACGACGTCGTCGCCGAGGTCGCCGAGACGAGCAACGACTTCACCTACGGGCCCAACGTCAACGTCGCCTACAGCGCCTACACCGACGCCTTCGGCCCTGCCGCCGAGCAGCGCTCCGCCGAAGCCTTCACCGCCGCCCTGCAGGCCATGCAGACCACCACGGTGGAGGACCTGGAGAACACCGGGTTCACCGTCGCGGACTGACCGACCGCGGTGCGGCGCGGTGTTCCCCCCGCGTCGCACCGCCCGTCCCCGAGAACCCGATCCAGGAGTCCCGACATGGCCGTCCAGACCGCCCCCGCTCCCGTGCGCCGGCCCCGCCGGTCGCTGGCGCCGTACGGTTTCCTCGCCCCCGCCGTGCTGTTCTTCACCGCGTTCCTCGCCGCGCCCATCGTCTACGCGTCCTACCTGAGCTTCCGCAAGGCCCAGGTGAAGGGCCTCGGGCTGGGTTCCGCCGGCCGCACCGAGGAGTGGGCCGGGCTGAGCAACTACGCCCGGGCGCTGAGCGACCCGGAGTTCCTCGCCAGCGTCGGCCGCGTCGCCCTCTACGGGCTGGTGCTCGTGCCCGTCATGATGGCGCTGGCCCTGACCCTGGCGCTGCTGCTGGACTCCGGCCGCACCCGCGTCGGCGGTTTCGCGCGCACCTCGATCTTCCTGCCGTACGCGGTGCCCGCGGTGGTGGCCTCCCTGCTGTGGGGGTTCCTGTACCTGCCGCGCGTCAGCCCCCTGGTCGACGTGCTGGAGCTGGTCGGCCTGCCTGCGCCGGACCTGCTGTCCTCGCGGCTGGTCATCGTCGCCGTGGCGAACATCGCCCTGTGGGGCGGCGTCGGCTTCAACATGATCGTCCTGTACACGGCGCTGCGCTCGGTGCCGCAGGAGATCTACGAGGCCGCCCGCATCGACGGCGCGAGCGACCTGCAGATCGCGCTGCGCATCAAGGTGCCGATCGTGGTCCCCTCCCTGGTGATGACCGTGATCTTCTCGATGATCGCCACGCTGCAGGTGTTCGCCGAGCCGACCACGCTGAGCCCGCTGAGCAACTCCATCTCCTCGACGTGGACGCCGCTGATGAAGGTGTACCGCGACGCGTTCGTCCGCAACGACGTCTACTCCGCCGCGGCCACCTCCGTGGTCATCGCCCTCGTGATGCTCGTGCTGTCCTTCGGGTTCCTCAAGCTCGTCGGGAACCGCGCCTTCGACCAGGAGAAGTGACCCCGCCATGCCCCCCACCTCCGCCTCCCTCACCCCGCCGGCCCCGGTGCGCGCGGCGGGTCCCCGGAGCGCTGCCTCCCGACGGGGCGGCCGCGGCCGCACGGCGGTCACCCGGCCCAGCGCCGCCGTGAGCGTGCCGCTGCTCCTGGGGGCCGCGTACTGCCTGCTGCCGGTGCTGTGGGTGCTGATCGCCTCCTCCAAGAGCGCCGCGGAGCTCTTCTCCACGTTCACCCTGGCGCCCAGCACGCACCTGCTGGACAACGTGGCCGACCTCGCCGCCTACCGCGACGGGCTGTTCTGGCGGTGGATGCTCAACACCGCCCTGTACGCGGGGGTGGGCGCGGCGGCGTCCACGCTGGTCTCGGCGATGGCGGGCTTCGCGCTGGCGAAGTACTCCTTCCCCGGCAAGCGGACCGTCTTCAACGTGCTGTTGGCCGGCGTGCTGGTGCCCGGTGTCGTGCTCGCCGTGCCGCAGTACCTGCTGCTGGCGAAGGTCGACCTGACGAACACCTACTGGTCGGTGCTGCTGCCCAGCGTCATCAGCCCCTACGGCATCTACCTGGCGCGCATCTTCGCCGCCGCAGCCGTGCCCGACGACGTCGTCGAGGCCGCCCGGGTCGACGGCGCGGGCGACGCGCGCCTCTTCGCCACCATCGCCCTGCCCATGATGCGCACCGGGCTCGTCACCGTCTTCCTGTTCCAGTTCGTGGCCATCTGGAACAACTTCATGCTTCCCTACATCATGCTCGGCAACGACAGGCTCTTCCCCGTCACCGTGGGACTCAACGGACTGCTGAACCAGGGGGCCTCCCAGCCCGCGATGTACACCTCCGTGGTGACCGGTTCCCTGCTCTCCATCGTGCCGCTGGTGGCGCTCTTCCTGTGCCTGCAGCGCTACTGGCAGGTCGACCTGTCCAGCGGTGCGGTCAAGGGGTGAGCGTGCCCGAGCCCACCACCGGTGCGCGTGCCGCGCGCACCCCCGCCGCCCGCAAGCGGCCCACGATCCGCGACGTCGCCCGCGAGGCGGGGGTGTCCTACGCCACCGTCTCCAGGGTGCTCAACGGCCACGAGTGGGTCAGCCCCGAGTCGGCGCGCGCCGTGCGCGAGGCCGTGGCCCGCACCGGCTACACGGCCAACCCGCACGCGCGCTCCCTCGTGACCGGCCGCTCCGGCTCCATCGCCTTCCTGCTCACCGAGCCGCAGCACCTGCTGTTCGAGGACCCCGTCTTCTCCGTCCTGCTGCGCGGGGTGGCGCAGGCGCTGTCCGAGCGGAGCCTGACGCCCGTGCTGCTCATCGCCGGCACCGCCGACGAGCGCAGCCGCGTGCTCGCCTACCTGCAGGGCGGGCACGTCGACGGCGTACTGCTCGTCTCCTCGCACGCGGGGGACCCGCTGCCCGGTCAGCTCGCGGCCACGGAGGTCCCCGTCGTGGCCTGCGGGCGGGTGCTGGGCATGGAGGGGCGCATCAGCTCCGTCTCCGCCGACGACCGCGGCGGGGCGCGCGCGGCCGTGGAGCACCTGCTCGCCACCGGCCGGCGCCGGGTGGCCACCATCACCGGGCCGCTCGACACCCCCGGCGGCATCGACCGCCTCGAGGGCTACCGCGACGTGCTGCGGGCCGCCGGCGAGGAGCCGGCGCCGTCCCTGGTGCGGCACGGCGACTGGAGCCGGGAGAGCGGCGCCGCCGCGATGCGCTCGCTGCTGGACGTGGAACCGGAGCTGGACGCCGTCTTCGTCGCCTCCGACCTGATGGCCTCCGGGGCGCTGGCGGCGCTGCGCGCGGCGGGGCGCACCGTCCCCGGCGACGTGGCCGTCGTCGGCTTCGACGACACGGGCCTGGCGGCGACCCTCGAGCCGCCGCTGACCAGCGTGCGCCAGCCGCTGGACCGCATCGGGCGGGAGGTGGTGCGCCTGGTGGTGGACGGCATCGAGGGGGGCGAACCGCTGGCCGCCACCGTGCCCACCTCCCTGGTGCTGCGCGAGAGCGCGCCCTGAGGCGGCCGCCCACCCGGGTGCGGGAGCGGTGCCCCCCGGGGCCCCGTGTTCAGCCGCCGGGCAGCCCGACGGTGAACCACACCGTCTTGCCGTCCCCGTGCTGCTCGACGCCCCAGGCGCCGGAGAGCAGGTCCACCAGGGCCACACCCCGTCCGCCGGTGGCCTCCGGGCCGACCCTGCGCCGCACCGGCGGGGTGCTGTCGGCGTCGGTGACGGCCACCCGCACCTCGCCGGGCGTGCGCTGCAGGTCCAGCCGCACGGGCGCGCGGCCGTGCAGGACGGCGTTGGCCGTCAGCTCCGCCGTCAGCAGCTCCACGACCGTCAGCACCGCGATCGGCACCCGCACGGACGTGCACCGCTGCACGACCCAGTGCCGTGCCAGCGGCACCGAGGACAGGTGGTGCTCCAGGTCCAGGTGCCAGCGCTCACCGGCGTCCGCGCGCTCCTCGGCGCCGGGGGGCTCGCCGAGGGGCCCGGTGCTCTCGCGGGGTCGTCGCTGGGTGCTCTCGTGCGTGCCGTCGTCCATGGTCCCGCGCGTCGTCTCCCCGCTCCCCGTCGCGGTCTCCGTCGTGCCCGGACCCGCCCGTGCTGGGCACAGCTTCGCACCCGCCGCCGCGGCACGCCCAGCGGCCCCGGGGCGCGGGGTCCACCGCGCGCCCCGGGGCCACCGGGGGTCCGGGGCCGCTCAGAGCTCGAAGACCACGCGTGCGGGCACGCGGCCGGCGAGGACGTCGGCGATGGACTCGTTGACGCTCTCCAGCGGGCGGGGCACGGCCACCACCCGCGTGCGCCCGGCGGCGTGCAGGGCGAACACGTCCGCCAGGTCGTTGCGGGTGCCCACGATGGAGCCGATGACGGACTTGCCCCGCAGGACCGTGTCGAAGATCGGCAGGGTGATGGTGCCGTCGGCGGGCAGCGCCACGCACACCAGCCGGCCACCGGGGCGCAGCGCCCGGTACGCCTGGTCGAAGGAGGCCGGGGAGGCCGCCAGGGCGATGCTCACGTCGGCACCGCCCAGGGCCTGGACCGCCTCGGCGGCGTCCACCTCGCGGGCGTTGACGAGGTGGTCGGCGCCCAGCTCCTTCGCCAGCTGCAGCTTGTCCTCCTGCACGTCGACCGCCACGGTGAAGCCGCCGGCGATGCGCGCGTACTGCAGCGCCAGGTGCCCCAGCCCGCCGATGCCGAACACGGCGACGGTCTCGGCCGGCGCCACGCGGGCGACCTTCACGGCCTTGTAGGTGGTGACGCCCGCGCACGTCAGCGGTGCGGCCTCCAGCGGGGTGATGCCCTCCGGGACCGGGGTGGCGAACGCCGCCGGCAGGACCGCGTGCTCGGCGAACGCGCCGTCGACGGAGTACCCGGAGTTGCGCTGCTGCGCGCACAGCGTCTCCCAGCCGCTCACGCAGTGCCGGCAGCTGCCGCACGCCGAGCCCAGCCACGCGATCGCGACCCGCTCGCCCACGCGGCGGGAGGTCACCCCCTCCCCGAGCGCCTCGACGATGCCGATGCCCTCGTGCCCGGGCACGAACGGCGGGTTCGGCTTCACCGGCCAGTCGCCGTGCGCGGCGTGGATGTCGGTGTGGCACAGGCCGCTGGCCTCGATGCGCACCAGGACGTCACCCGGCCCCGGGGTGGGGACGGGGACCTCGCGCACCTGCAGCGGGGCGTTGAAGTCGGTGACGACGGCAGCTCTCACGGTGTCCTCCCGGACGTGGAACCGGGACGACCGACCGCCCCGGGAACACCTCCAGCGTCGTGCGGGACGCGCGGCACCGGCAGGGCCGCAGGTCCCGCCCGGCCGGGACCTCGACCGGGACCTCGACCGGGACCTTCGGCCTTGCCCGCCGGCTCCGCGAGGCGCACCGTCGAGACATGAGCCACCTCACCGCACTGCCCGCGGTCGAGTGCCGGGCGCTCCTGGGGGAGCGGGGCACCGGCCGGGCCGCCTACGCCGAGCACGGCGTGCCCGCCGTGGCGACGCTGAACTACGCCGTCGTCGGCGAGCACCTGTACTTCCGCACCCGTGCCGGCACCGTGCTGGCGCGGGCCGTGGACGACGCGGTCGTCGCCTTCAACGTCGACCACGTCGACGCCGACCGCCGCGGCGGGTGGAGCGTGACCGCCACCGGCCGCTGCCGGCGCGTCGGGCACCCCGAGCCGGCGAGCCTGGCGGGGCGGCTGGACACCTGGGCGCCGGGGCTGCGCGAGGAGCTGTTCCGCCTGGACCTCGCCCGCCTCACCGGTCGCCGCCTGGGCCCGCCGCCGGAGCGGGACCGCGTCGTGGACCTCACGCAGGACGTCACGGGGGGCCGTGCGCAGGACCGCGCGCACGACGCCGCGCGGGGGGTGGCCCGGTGAGCGCCGGAGCGCCGGCGCCCGGCGTGGAGGTCCTCGACGAGCGCACCTGCTGGGAACTGCTGCGCGGGGCCCCCTGCGGCCGCTTCGTCGTGGTGGACGCGGACGGGCGCCCGGACGTGTTCCCCGTCAACCACGCCGTCGACCACGGCAGCGTCCTGTTCCGCACGGCCGACGGCGGCAAGCTGGCCGCGGTCGCGTCCGGCTCGCCCGTCGCCTTCGAGGTCGACGGCGTCAGCGGCGACCTGGCGTGGAGCGTCGTGCTGCGCGGGGTGGCGCACCAGGTCACCCGCATGGCCGAGCTGCTGGACACCGCCTCGGTGCACCTGACCCCGTGGCAGGCCGGCGGCAAGGGCCGCTTCGTGCGGGTGCGCGGCGACCTGAGCGGGCGCCGCTTCCCCGTCACCGGGGCGGGGTGGTGGGCGGTGGGTGCCGGGGCACCCGCCGCTCGCGCCTGACGACGGGTCCCGCGGCGGCCACGCTGGGTAGGGTGCGGGGGACCGCCCCCGACGCCGAGGTGCCGCCGTGCCGAAGAAGAAGAAGTCCGCCCGCCGCACCACCGGGACCCGGCCCGCCCCCGGCCCCGCACCCCTGCGGGCCGGGGGCCGCGCCCTGGGCGACCTGCAGGTGGCGTACCGCACCTTCCTGGAGACCGAGGAGGACGAGGCGGTCCTGGCGCCCGGTGACCTCGAGGCGCGCCTCATGGAGTCGCTGGGCTGGCTGCTGCTCGACTCCGGCGAGCCGATCGCCCAGTCCTCCGCCACGTGGTTCTCGCCCGCGCAGCTGCGGGAGCTGTTCACCGAGGTCGTCCCCGCCGTCGCCGAGCACAACGGCCTGGACCCGCAGGAGCTCGTCGACGAGGTCCGCGTGGCGTGGACGACGTACCTGATGTTCCTGGGCGAGTCCGGCGCCTGGCGCGGGGACCCCGAGGAGCTCGCGGACTGCCTGGACGTCGCCTCCGGCGGCATCGCGGGCGCCGCCTCGGACCAGCACAGCGTGCTGGACGCCCTGGAGGCGGCGGCCCTGGCCGTGCCGGCCGAGGAGGAGCTGCGCGACCTGGAGGCCGTGCCCGTGGTCGCCGGTGCCCTGCGCGCCCTGGACGCCCTGCGCGCCGGGGTCCCGGTGGGGGAGGAGCCCGTCGTGGACGGCCCCGTCATCGACGCGCTGCGCGCGCAGGTCGGCGAGGTGCTGGACCCGGTGGCGCTGTGGCTGGACTGGAGCGCCGCCGGCGTCGTGGAGGTCGTCGACGGGCGCACCCACGTGCCCGGGCCCGTGGACGCGCTGCACGACGTGGAGGCCCGCCGCGACGTCGCCGCCGGCGCCCTGGCCTCCGCCGTCACCACCGTGCTCGCCTCCTCCTCCACCCCCGCCGCCGTCGTGGGCGGGCTCAGCGTCGTCACCTCCTCCGTGCTCGGGCCCATGACGACGCAGCAGCTGCAGGCCGTGCTGGACTCCACCGGCGACGGCGAGGAGCTGTCCGCGGCGCTGCAGACGGTGCGCGCCCTGGTCGACCTCGGCGTGCTGTCCGCGGTGGAGCCGTGGACGGCGCGGCCCGGGGTGGCCGGCGCGGTCTCCGAGGTGGTCTCCACGTTCTTCGCGCAGGACCGGGACGAGGAGGACGGGGTGGGCGTGCCGGTGCACGCCTGAACCCGCTCGTGCCCACCGGGCGGGGCCGCGCTCAAGCCGGGCGGCCGTCGTGCCGAACACCGGCGAGTGATGCAGGAGGCGAGCGTGGGTGTCCGCGACGTGCTGCTCGGCGCCGGGGTGCGCAGCGTGTTCCAGCCGATCGTCGACCTGGACACCGGTGACGTCGTCGCCTACGAGGCGCTGGCCCGCGGCCCCGTCGGCCCGCTGGAGCGCCCCGACCACCTGTTCGCCGCCGCGCGCGCCGAGGGCCTGCTCGCCGAGCTCGACGAGGCGTGCCGCGCCGCGGCCTTCCGCGGCGCCGTCGACTCCGGCCTGCTGGCCCCGCTGACGCTGTTCGTCAACGTCGAGCCGGAGGTGCTCGACAGCGCGCCCCTGGACGACCTGCTCGCGCTGGCCGAGCGCGCCCCCGGTGAGCTGCGCGTCGTCGTGGAGATCACCGAGCGCGCCCTGGCGGCCCGCCCGGCGGAGCTGCTGCGCACCGTCGCACGGGTGCGCGAGCTCGGCTGGGGCGTCGCCCTGGACGACGTCGGCGCGGACGCGATGTCGCTGGCGTTCATGCCGCTGCTGCAGCCGGACGTGGTCAAGCTCGACCTGCGCCTGGTGCAGGAGCGCCCCGGGGCCGCCGTCGCCGAGATCATGCACGCGGTCAACGCGTACGCCCAGAGCAGCGGCGCGACCGTGCTGGCCGAGGGCATCGAGGACGAGCGGCACCTGGTGATGGCGCGCGCGCTGGGCGCCCACCTGGGCCAGGGCTGGCTGTTCGGGCGCCCCGGCCCCGCTCCCGTGCCCGCGCTGCCCACCGCTGAGCTGCGGCTGCCCGCCCCGCCGGCCGTCGGGCGGTTCGCCGAGTCGTCGCCGTTCGCGCTGCTGCCGCCCGGCACACCGCTGCGGCGCTCGCCGAAGTCGCTGCTCATCGAGCTGTCCAAGCAGCTCGAGCGCGAGGCGCTGCGCATCGGCTCCACGTGCGTGGTCGCCGCCACGTTCCAGGAGGCGCGGCACTTCACCCCCGCCACCACGGGCCGCTACCGCGACCTGGTCGAGCGCACCGGTTTCGTGTGCGCGCTGGGGGAGGGGCTGAGCTCCGAACCGCTGCCGGGGCTGCGCGGCGCGAGCCTGGCCCCGCACGACCCGGTGCGCGGGGAGTGGGACGTCGTGGTGCTCGGCCCGCACTTCGGCGTGGCGCTGCTGGCGCGCGACCTGGGCGACGGCGGCCCGGACGCCGGGCGCACCTTCGAGTACGCCCTGACCTACGACCGGGCGACGGTCGTGGCCGCCGCCCACTCGCTGCTGTCCCGGGTCGCGCCACGGATCGCGACCGCCGTGCCCGCCGTGCCCGTCGCCGCGGCGGCGACCACCGTCGCGGCCGCCGGGACGACCACGGCCACCGGCCCGGGCGTGGCCGCCGCCGCCGGGGCGGCCGCCCTCGCCGCGGGCGTCGCCGGGCCCGGCGCGGACGCGTCCGTCGCCGAGCGCGTCCTGCAGCGCGTGCTGGGCACCACCTCCCACGGCGTGACGATCGCCGACGTCAGCCGCCCCGACGAGCCGCTGGTGTACGTCAACGCCGCCTTCGAGGCGTTGTCCGGGCTGCGGGCCGAGCAGGTGCTGGGCCGCAACTGCCGCCTGCTGCAGGGGCCGGACACCGACCCGGTGGCGCTGGCGGCCCTGCGGGCCGCGGTCGCCGCGGGCGAGGAGTGGCGCGGGGTGCTGCTGAACCACCGCGGTCCCGAGCGCACCCCGTGGTGGAACGAGATCCAGCTGGCACCGGTGCGCGACGCCGACGGGCGCGTGGTGCGCTACGTGGGCCTGCAGAACGACGTCACGGAACGCGTGGAGGCCCGCCGCGCGCTGGAGGCCGAGCAGGACCGCACCCGGGCCCAGCTGCGGCGCATCGAGGACCTGGCCCGCACCGACGCCCTGACGGGCCTGCCGAACCGCCGCCACCTGGCCGGCCGGGTCGCCGCGGCGCTGGGGGCCGGGGACGCGGTGGCGCTGCTGTTCTGCGACCTCGACGGCTTCAAGGCCGTCAACGACCGCTTCGGCCACGGTGCGGGCGACGAGCTGCTGGTCCAGGTGGCCGGCCGGTTGCGCCACGGGCTGCCGCCGGGGGGCCTGGCGGCGCGCCTGGGGGGCGACGAGTTCATCGTCGCGCTGACCGCACCGCGCGGGCGGGAGCTGCTCCCCGACGCCCTGGGGGTCGCCGACCGGCTCTCGCACGCGGTGGCCGACCCGGTCGCCCTGGCGGGGGTCGAGGTCTCGATCTCCCTCAGCGTCGGTGTGGCCGTCGCGGCCGAGGGGGACGGGGTCGAGGACCTGCTGCGCCGCGCCGACGAGGCGATGTACGAGCGCAAGAGGGCCCACCGCGCACACGCTCACCCCGTCCCGCTGACCTGACGCCCCGCCACACGACTCCGCGTCCACGGTCGATCACGCCAGGTCACCACGCGGCCGGTTCGGAGCAGCGATCCGCTGAGGTGGTCGTCCTGCGCGGCGGCGATGGGGGACACTCCTGCGGGGGTCCCGGGCGCCCGAGCGCCGCGGGAGCACAGCACCGGCAGGGGGAGGAACACGCATGGGCAGCCACGTCGTCGTCGCGGGTGGGGGGATCGTCGGCCTGTCGACGGCCTGGGCGCTGAGCTCGCGCGGGCACCGCGTCACGGTCCTGGAGAAGGAGGACCGCCTCGCCGAGCACCAGACGGGCAACAACTCCGGCGTCATCCACTCGGGCCTGTACTACGCGCCCGGCAGCCTGAAGGCCACGCTCGGCACCGCCGGCGCGCGGTCGATGCGCGAGTTCGCCGAGGAGCACGGCGTCGCCGTCGACATCTGCGGCAAGCTCGTCGTGGCCACCACCCCCAAGCAGGTCCCGGCGCTGCGCCGCCTGCTGGAGCGCGGCCTCGCCAACGGGGTCCCCGTGCGGTTGATCTCCCCGGAGGAGGCCCGCGAGTTCGAGCCGCACGTCACCTGCGTGGCGGCGCTGCGCGTGGAGAGCACCGGCATCGTCGACTACCGCGGCGTGTGCGACACCCTGGCGCAGCTGGTGGAGAAGGACGGCGGCGAGATCCGCACCGGCTCCGAGATCGTCGGGGTCTCCTCCACGTTCCGCTCGGTCACCGTGCAGACCACCACCGGCGAGGTCACCGGCGACGTGTTCGTCAACTGCGGCGGCCTGCAGTCCGACCGCATCGCCCGCCTGGCCGGTCTGGAGCCGGAGGTGCGCATCGTGCCGTTCCGCGGGGAGTACTTCGAGCTCACCCCGCAGCAGTCGCACCTGGTCAAGGGCCTGATCTACCCGGTGCCGGACGCCACGCTGCCGTTCCTCGGCGTGCACCTGACCAAGATGATCGGTGGCGGCGTGCACGCCGGCCCCAACGCGGTGCTCGCCCTCAAGCGCGAGGGCTACACCTGGCGCGACGTCTCCGCCGGCGACCTGCTCGACACGTTCCGCTGGCCCGGCACCTGGAAGCTGGGGCAGAAGTACTGGCGGACGGGCATCGACGAGGTGCTGCGCTCCGCCTCGCGCAAGCGCTTCCTGGCCAGCCTGCGCGAGCTCGTGCCCGCGCTGGCCGACGACGCCCTCGTGCCCACCCACGCCGGGGTGCGCGCGCAGGCGCTGCACCGCAGCGGCGCGCTGGTGGACGACTTCTACTTCGAGCGCGGCATCCGCCAGGTGCACGTCCTCAACGCGCCCTCGCCGGCGGCGACCGCCTCGCTGGAGATCGGCCGGCGCATCGCTGACGAGATCGACTCCGAGGTCTGACGGGCACCTCCCGCAGCACCCGCTCGCCCGGTTCCGCACCCGCGGGGCCGGGCGCAGGTGGCGATGAACGCCGTCCTGACCGCTGAGGCCAGCGCCGCCGACCACCCGGACCACGAGTACATCGCTCGCCGCCACCGCAAGCTGCGCTCCGGCATCGAGCGCGCCCTGCAGGACCTGGCCGAGCGCGGGCTGCTGCGCGCCCCCTCGGTCGCCGTCGGCGTGCAGGCCAGCCGCCTGCTCGCCTTCGAGCACGACGGGAACGATCTCGAGGGTGCGTCCGAGCACGTGCCCGGCCGGGAGTGAGCGCACCGCCCCGGAACCCGGCCGCGCCCCCTCGTGCGGGGCGGGGCCTCAGAGAGCGGCGGCCACCGGCAGCGGCGAGCCCTGGACGGGCAGGGGCTCGGCGAGGTAGCGGTTGATGGAGTTCCTCGTCTGCTCGACGAGGTCGATCTCGTCGAACCCCTGCAACCACAGCAGTTGCAGGCCCTCGGCGAAGGCGGTCGATTCGAGCGCTGCCTGGTGCGGGTCCGTGCCCGGCCGCAGGAGGCCCTTGGCGCGAGCCTGCTCGAAGGCGCGCGAGGTGCCGTCGACGATCATGCGGAAGCGGCGCTCGAAGTACTCGTGCGCCGGGTGGGAGCGGTTGGTCGCCTCGGCGGCGAGGATGGCGTAGAGCTGCACGACACCGCGTTCGCGCTGGTTCCTCCTGGCGATCTCGACGAGCGCGCTGAGGAAGTCGATGTCCGTGCGCGCCCCGATCGTCTCGAGCGCGAACAGGTCGCGGCGCTCGAGGACGGCCTGCAGGAGTGCGAGCTTGCCGTCGAAGTGGTGCAGCAGCCCGGGCTGCGTCATGCCGACCTCGCGGGCGATCTCGCTGACCGAGGTGGCGACGTAACCGCGCTGGGAGAAGACCTTGAACGCGGCGTCCAGGATCGCCTCCCGCCGCTGCGCGGACTTCCTGTACTCGCCCCGCTGCGCTGCCATGGCGGCGAGGTTACCAGGCGTGATCCGGATACCTTATGCGCCTGAGGATTCCGTGTTGGTGTCCCCCGCACGTCACAGCTGACGCGTACCCAGGAGGACGGCGACGATGCTCCGGACCACCAAGCTCGCCGTTCTGGCGGCCGCTGCCGCGCTTTCGCTCACCGCGTGCTCGTCCTCTCCGGAGGACGCGGGCGGCTCGGGCGGCGGCGCCTCCGACGAGCTGCGCTACGGCGCGGTCGTCGACGTCGCCACCTGGAGCGCCGCCGACGCCTTCTGCGGCAACACGGCGCTCTACTGCTCCGCCGTCTACGACACCCTGCTGCGCACCGCGGCGGACGGCACCGTCGAACCCGGTCTCGCCGAGGCGTGGGAGCACGACGAGCCCCGGACCCACCTCACGCTCGACCTGCGCGACGGTGTGACCTTCACCGACGGCACCGAGCTCACGGCGGAGGTGGCGGCCCAGAACCTCGAGCGCTTCCGCAACGGCGCCTCGGAGAAGCGCGCGCCGCTCGGCCGCCGACCGTAGTCTCGCGGGGGTGACGAGCCGGAAACCCGCCGGCCGCTCCTTCGAGAGCTGGGTCGAGCGGCAGGTGCGCGAGGCCGCCGAGCGCGGTGAGTTCGACGGCCTGCGCGGTTCCGGTCAGCCGCTGCGGAACCTCGACCGCCCGTTCTCCGCGGAGGAGTGGGCCGCCGACAAGGCGCGCCGCGAGGGCTTCGACGTCTCGGCGATGCTGCCGCCGGCGCTCGCGCTGCGCCGCGAGCGGGAGGTCCTGCTGCGGGACCTGGGCGAGCTGCGCTCGGCCGCGGAGGTCGACGCCGTCGTCGCCGACTTCAACGACCGGGTGCGCGAGCTCTACCGGCGCCCCGCCGACGGCCCGCTGGTGGTCGTCGCGCTGCTGGACGCCGCCGAGGTGCGCGAGCGGTGGGGACGCGCACGGCCCGCTCCCGCCCCGGTGCAGGAGGCACCGGGACCGGTGGTGCGCCGCCGGTGGTGGCGCCGTGCGCGGTGACCACCACGGCGCACCGCCCAGGCGCTGAAAACCGCTGCGGTTCGCCCCGGGGGTGCCGCTACGGTCCCCGGCGTGCACACGGACTTCGACCCCGGCGTCCCGGCGACCGGTCGCATGCGCCTGCGCGACGGGCGGGTCCTCGCCCACGCCGTGCACGGCGACCCGGGCGGTCGTCCCGTCCTGCTGGTGCCCGGTGCCGCGTCCGGCCGCCTCGTCACCCCGGGCGACGCGCCGCTGCGCCGTCTCGGCGTCCGGCTGGTCACCGTGGATCGTCCCGGCCTCGGGGCGTCCGACCCGTGCCCGTCGGCGACGTTCGCGAGCGTCGCCGAGGACCTGCGCGAACTCGTCGCCCGCCTCGGTCCCGGGCCCGTGCCCTGCCTGGCGCACTCCCAGGGCGCCCCCTTCGGGCTGGCCGCCGCTGCGGCGGGGGTGGTCGACCGCCTGGTCCTCGTCTCCCCGGCCGACGAGGTCGCCCGCCCGGCGTTCCGAGCGGCGCTGCCGCCGGGCTTCGCCGCCCTGGTCGAGCTGGCCGGCCGCGACCTCGCGCGGGCGCGCGACACCTTCGCCGGGTTCACCGCGGCCTCGATGTTCGAGCTGGTCCTCGGCGGCGTCGCCCCCGCCGACGCCGCCACCTACGGCCGGGAGAGCTTCCGCGCCTGGTTCCGGCGCGTCCTCGACGACGGCTTCCGGCAGGGGGCGGACGCGTACGCGCGCGACACCCTGCTGGCCGTGCGCCGGTGGGACCTGCCCCTCGAGGCGATCGACGTCCCCGTGGAGGTGTGGCACGGCGATCTGGACGCCACCCACTCGCCCGACCTGGGCGCCACCCTGGCCGCACGGGTCCCCGGCGCCCGTCACCGCGTCGTCGCCGGTGCCGGCGGGTCCCTGCTCTGGTCGCACGCCGAGGACGTGCTGCGGGCCGCGCTGGGTGGACCGGTCGCCCCAGCCGATGCCGCCGAGGACACTGGGGCCACGCCCGAGCCCGTGGAGGCACCGTGACCCCGGCCCTGTCCGCCGTCGTCCTCAACGACCACGCGCCCGCGGAGTTCACCGCCGCCGTGCGGGAGGTGGAGGCCGCCGGGCTGCGCACCGCCTGGACCTACGACCACCTGTCCTGGCGGGACATGCGCGAGGGGCCCTGGTTCAACGCCGTGCCGCTGCTGGCCGCCGCGGGCGCCGCCACGAGCACCGTGCGGCTGGGCACCCTCGTGGCGTCCCCGAACTTCCGCCACCCGGTCACGTTCGCCTCCGAGGTGATGACGCTGGACCACGTGTGCGGCGGGCGCTTCGAGCTGGGCGTGGGGGCCGGCACGTCCGCCCACGACGCCGCCGTGCTCGGTGCCCCGCCGCTGACGCCGGGGCAGCGGCAGCGGCGGTTCGAGGAGTGGGCGACGCTGCTGACCCGGTTGCTGGCGCAGCGGGTCACCGACGCGAGCGGCGAGCACTACACCGCGCACGACGCCCGCACGGTCCCCGGGCCCGCGCAGCCGGGCGGGGTGCCGCTCACCGTCGCCGCCGCCGGGCCGCGCGGGATGGCGTTCGCCGCCCGCACCGCGAGCGCGTGGGTCACCTACGGGAACCCGTCCGCCGCCGGGCCCGACGCCGTCACCGCCGGGTACGTCGAGGCCGCCGAGCGGTTCGAGCGGACCCGCCGCGCCATCGCCCCCGAGCGCGCGCTGCGCCGCCTGGCCCTGGTGGGCCGGGACGAGACGGGCGTGCTCGAGCGGTACGGCGAGTTCACCGAGCGCCTGGCCGCGGCCGGTTTCGACGAGGTCGTCGTGCACTGGCCGCGCCCGGACGGCCGCGGGGTCCCGGCTGACGCACTGCCGGGGGTGCTGCGCGCCCACGGCCTGAACGGGTGAGGGGCCGGGCGCGCGGGGGACGCCCGCGCGGGTGAGGATGCCGGGCGGGGACGCCCGGTCGGGACCCGTGCCGCAGACGAGGAGGAGCGCGTGCCGCGCGAAGGAGAGCCGCTGGAGCGGATGGGGTTCCTCACCATCGGCTCGTTCGACCCCGCCGACCCCGGTCCGGGCCACCACGGCACCCTGGAGGTGATCGAGCTGGGGGAGCGGCTGGGCTTCGACAGCGCGTGGGTGCGCCACCGCCACCTGCAGCACGGCATCTCCTCCCCGGTGGCGGTGCTGGCCGCCGCGTCCCAGCGCACCCGGCGCATCCGGCTGGGAACCGCGGTGACGCCGCTGGGGTGGGAGAACCCGCTGCGCCTGGCGGAGGACCTGGCGACCGTGGACGTCCTGTCCGGTGGCCGGCTGGAGCCCGGCGTCAGCGTGGGACCGCCGATCCACCTGGAGCACGTGCGCGACGCGCTGTACCCGGGCACCGCGGACGCCGAGGACTTCGGCCACGAGCGGGCGCTGCGGCTGCAGCGCCTGCTGCGCGGCGAGGGCGCCAGCTCCTTCCACGGCACCGAGGGCACCGAGACGTACTCCGAGCGGGTGCAGCCGCACTCGCCGGGGCTGGCGCAGCGCCTCTGGTACGGGGCCTCGAGCCTGGCCTCGGCGCGCTGGGCGGGTCGGAACGGGCTGAACCTGCTGACCTCCAGCGTCGTGAAGGCCGAGGGGGACGGGCCGTGGGACTTCGGGGAGCTGCAGCGCACCCAGCTGCGGGAGTTCCGCGCCGCGCACCCGGCCGGCGCGGCGGCCCGCGCCTCGCAGGGCCTGGTGGTGATCCCCACCGACGGTGCGAGCCGCGCGCAGCGGGAGCGCTACGCCGCCTACGTGGCCGCGCGCACCCCGCGCACCCGGGAACCGCAGGGGCCGGCCCGGTTGCTGTTCGCCCCGGACCTGCTGGGCGGCAGCGAGGAGATCGCCGCCGCGCTGCGCGCGCACCCGGGGTACCGGGAGGTGCGCGAAGTGGTGTTCGCCCTGCCGTTCGGCTTCGCCCACGAGGACTACGTGCAGATCCTCACCGACACCGCGACCCGGCTCGGGCCGGCGCTGGGGTGGCGCCGGAACACCCCCGGCTGAGCAGCGGGAGACCCCCGGCCGGGCGGCCGGGGGTCTCCTGGTGGGTGCCTCGTGAGCGGTACCCGTTCAGCCCTTCAGGCCGGTCCCGGCGACGCCCTCGACGATGCGGCGCTGGAAGAGCAGGAACAGGATCACCAGCGGCAGGGCGCCCAGGATGGACGACGCCTGGATGTCGGAGTACCGCTGGCCGAACGAGCCCTGCACCGTCGCCAGGCCGACCGGGATGGTCATCAGCTCCGGGTTGGAGACCACGAACAGCGGCAGCAGCAGGTTGTTCCAGACGTTGACGAACGCCAGGATCGCCATTGCGGAGATGACCGGCTTGGACAGCGGCATGATGATGGAGCGGTAGATGCGCCAGAAGCCCGCGCCGTCGATGCGAGCGGACTCCTCCAGCTCCTTGGGCAGGCCGTCGAAGAACTGCTTGAAGACGAACACCGCGATGACGTACGGGATCTGCGGGAGGATGACCGCCCAGTAGGTGTTGAGCAGCGAGGCCGCGTCGAGCATCTGGAAGATCGGCACCACCAGCACCTGGTTCGGGATCATGATGCCGGCCAGCATGAGGACGAAGACCAGTCCCCGCCCGCGGAACTGCAGCCTGGACAGGGCGTACCCGCTCATCGACGCGAACACGACGGTCAGCGCGGTGGTGACCGCGGCGGTGAAGAAGCTGGCCAGGTACCAGTCCCAGATGGCGCCGCCGCGCAGGATGTTGGCGTAGGGCTCGAGGGTCAGGCCGCCGTGGCGGAGGATCTCCTCGGCGCCGACCGCGGACACGCTGTTCGGGGTCAGCGACGTCTTGATCGCCCACAGGCTGGGGATCAGCCACAGGACCGCGAAGACGCCCAGGACGACGCCGCAGACGATGTTGAAGGCGCGGCTGCTGTTCTTCGACGAGTCCGTCACCCGCCGCGGCGGCGGAGCCGCGGCCGAGATCCCGGGGGTGCGGCGCGGCGTGCTGCTCGTTCCGGTGGTCGCCATGTCAGGCCCTCCTCTCCTGCGCGCGGTCGATGAGCTGCCGCAGCACTGCGATGATCACGATGACGATGAACAGCAGCACCGAGGCGGCCGAGGCGGCCCCCACCCGGAAGTCGGTGAACGCCGACGTGGTGATCAGGCCCAGGGCGACCTCCGTGGCGATTCCGGGGCCGCCGCCGGTCATGAGGTAGACCTGGTCGAAGATCTTCAGGCTGGCGATGATCTGCAGCAGGACGACCAGGGTCGTCGTGCGGCTGAGCATGGGGATGGTGATCCACCGGATCTGCTGCCACGGCGTGGCGCCGTCCAGGGCGGCCGCCTCGTACAGCTCCCGCGGGATGTCCTGCAGGCCGGCGAGGTAGAGGATGAAGTTGAACCCGATCGTCCACCACACGGTGGTGACGGCGATGCCGACCATGGCGATGCTCGGCGTGCCCAGCACGGGCGAGGGGGCGTCCACGCCGAACCACCCCTGGACCACCGCCAGCAGGCCGCTGGCCGGGGTGTAGATGAAGTTCCAGATCAGCGCGATGGCGGCGGACGGCAGGATGAACGGGACGAAGAAGGCCAGGCGGAAGAGCGCCTGCCCCCTGCGCACCCGGTTGGCGAGGATGGCGAACAGGAAGGCGAGGATGACCAGCGGCGGCGTCGTGTAGATCGTGAACTGCAGGGTGTGCCACATCGCCGACCAGAACTCCGGCCGGGTCAGCATCTCCTGGTAGTTCCCGAAGCCGGCGAAGGAGCCGAACCCCTCCTGGACGATGCTGGTGTTGAAGAAGCTGGCGACGACCATGTAGACGGTCGGCCAGATGAGGAACAGCACGTAGAACAGGGCGAAGGGGGCGATGAACAGCCAGGCGGGCTTGGTGTCGCCCGCGCGCATCCGGTCCTTCCTCAGCGACTGCGAGGCGGCCACTCCGGGTTGCGTGATGGTCGGTGCACTCACGAGCGGCTCTCCTGTCGGCGCGAGCGGGTCTGCGGTGCGGGGCTCATGACAGCGGGTCCGCCGTCCTGGCGTAGGTGCCCAGCTGCGAGCGCATGCTGGCGATGGCCTGCTCGGGGCTGGCGATGCCCTGCATGACCAGGCCGATCTGGGCCCCGACGATGTTCTCGAAGTTCGACCCTGAGCCGGAGTACCACGCCGGGGCGTCGTAGACGGCGTAGTCGGCGGCTTCCGCGTAGTCGGACTGCGGCTCCATCGCGGCGTACTCGGGGCTGCGCAGCGCGGGCAGGTAGGCCGGGACGTGCCCGCCCTCCGCCCAGGCCAGGCTCTGGTCGAGCATGGACTTCACGAAGCCCATCGCCCGCTCGAGCTGGTCCGGGGTGCGCTCCATCGTGGGCAGGACGAATGCGTGGGAGTCGGCCTGGCAGGCCGGCTGGTCGAACAGGGTGGGGACGGGGACCATCCCGAACTCCAGCCCTTCGACGCTCTGCGCGGTGGTGATCTCCCACTCGCCCTGCAGGTAGAACGCCGACTGCCCGGTGAACATGAGCGTCTGCGAGCCGGCGTAGTCCGTCGCCTGCGGCATCAGGCCGC
Organism: Kineococcus auxinigenes; assembly: GCF_050871525.1. Classification (NCBI taxonomy): domain Bacteria; kingdom Bacillati; phylum Actinomycetota; class Actinomycetes; order Kineosporiales; family Kineosporiaceae; genus Kineococcus; species Kineococcus auxinigenes. The sequence continues at coordinate 23,585 of NZ_JBKBCT010000004.1, forward strand.
TGCCGGTCAGGCCCTGCAGGTACGCCAGCGTGTCCGCGACGAGCGCCTCGTCGAACGTGAGTTCCGTCCCGCCGTCGGAGAGGAAGGGGGTGCTGCCGTTGCGCTGGGAGTACAGCGTCTGGAAGAAGCGCCAGGGCGTCGCCGTCTCGCTGACCGTCGCGACGCTCGCGCCGTAGGCCCCGGTGACCTCCTTCGCCGCCGTCAGGGCGGCCTCCCACTGCTCGGTGCCCTGGATGGGCACCAGTTGGTCGTCCGCGTCGAGCAGGCCCGCGTCGCGGCAGACCGTCTTGTTGTAGAAGAGGACGAACGGGTGGGTGTCCAGCGGGATCGCGTAGGCCTTGCCGTCCAGGACGGTGGACTCCCACACCTTGGGCGTGAAGTCGGTCGACGAGAGCCCCACCGAGGCCAGCATCTCATCGGTGATCTCGGTGAGCAGCCCGGCGCGCGCGAGGTTCGTCGCCCGCGTCGCGTGGGACACGGCCACGTCCGGGGGCTTGTCGCCGAGCGTGGCCAGGGAGACCTTCGTGTAGTACGGGTTGCCCCAGGCGAACGTCGCCGCCTGCAGCGCGTCCGAGCCGCCGTGCTGCTGCGCGTACTGCTCCAGCATGAGCTGCAGCCGGGCGCCGTCGCCGCCGCCGAAGAGGTTCCAGAAGGTCACGGTGCCGGGTGCGAGCTGGGTGCCTGCGACACCTGCCGCGAAGGGCGTCCCGCACCCGGAGGCCGTCGCGGCCAGCCCGAGGCCGCCGGCGGCGAGACCGCCGTGCAGGAGGGAGCGCCGGGTCATCGCCCGGCGCCGTGGTGCAGGTGGAGAACTGGTCACGCCGTCCGTCCCTCGACCGGGCGGGGACTCCGATGTCCCCGCTGGTGCTGCCGGACGCTAGCACCGACCTGCAACGATGTCAGGGCTCCGGGGGGTGTTGCCCGAACCGTGACGGCGGCGGCATGCTGCCCGTGATCCAGCCCTCGACGAGGAGGCACCCGTGCCCCAGGCACCCGGCCCGACCGACCACCCCCGGGACGTCCCCCGGCCCGAGCACCCGCGGCCCTCCGTGCGCCGCCCGGACTGGCTCTGCCTGAACGGCCGCTGGGAGTTCGAGGTGGACGCCGGCGACTCCGGTCTGGAGCGCGGCCTGCTGGAGCGGCCGCTCACCGGCACGATCACCGTGCCGTTCGCCCCGGAGTCGGAACTGTCGGGGGTGCGGGTCACGGACTTCCTGCCGGCCGTCTGGTACCGCCGCGAGGTCGAGCTGCCGGCGCAGTGGGCGGGGCGGCGCACGCTGCTGCACTTCGGTGCCGTCGACCACGACGCGACCGTGTGGGTGGACGGCGAGGAACTGGCCCGCCACCGCGGCGGGTTCACCCCCTTCACGGTCGACCTCGGGCACCGCAGCGGCCGGGTGAGCGTCGTGGTCCGCGCCCGCGACAGCCGGTGGGGCCCGCAGGCGCGCGGCAAGCAGTCCACCCGCTACGACGCCTACGAGTGCTTCTACACCCGCACCACCGGCATCTGGCAGACGGTGTGGCTCGAACCGGTGCCCGACGTCTCCCTCGCGCGGCCGCGGATCACCCCGGACGTCGCCGGCTGCGCGCTCCACCTGGAGCAGCCGCTGCGCCGATCCGGCACCGGCAGCGCCGGGGACCGCGCCGGCTGGACGCTGCGCGCCACCGTCTCCGATGCGGACGGCGAGGTGCTCACCGCCACCGTGCGCGCCGACCTGGACCTGTCCCCGCGCCTGGTGCTGGCCCTGCCCGAGGACCGGGTCCGGCTGTGGGAACCGCGGGACCCGCACCTGTACGACGTGCGCATCGCGCTGCTGGACGCGGGCGGCGCCGAGGTCGACGCGGTGGACACCTACGCGGGCCTGCGCTCGGTGTCCATCGACGGCGAGGCGGTGCTGCTCAACGGCCGTCCGGTGTTCCAGCGCCTGGTGCTGGACCAGGGCTACTGGCCCGACGGGCTGATGACCGCACCCAGCGACGAGGCGCTGGTGCGCGACATCGAGCTGTCGCTGGCCGCCGGCTTCAACGGCGCCCGGCTGCACCAGAAGGTCTTCGAGGAGCGGTTCCTCTTCCACGCCGACCGCCTCGGGTACCTGTGCTGGGGGGAGTTCGGCGACTGGGGTGCCGCCGAGCGCGGCACCGAGCTGGACCGCGAGTTCCAGCGGCCCACCGCGTCCTTCGTCACGCAGTGGCTCGAGGCCCTCGAGCGCGACCACTCGCACCCCTCGCTCATCGGCTGGTGCGGGCTGAACGAGACCTACCAGCGCCTCACCGACAGGATCACCGTGCTGGACGACGTCACCCGGGCGATGTTCCTCGCGGCGAAGGCGATGGACACCTCCCGCCCCGTCCTGGACGCCTCCGGGTACTCGCACCGGGTCGCCGAGTCCGACGTGTGGGACAGCCACGACTACACCCAGGACCCCGCGGAGTTCGCCCGGGAGGTCGGCGGCCTGGCGCAGGGCGCCCCGCACACCAACCGCGGCCCCGACGGCCAGGAGTGGTCGCTGCCCTACGGCGGTCAGCCGTGGTTCTGCAGCGAGTTCGGCGGCATCTGGTGGCGCCCGGACGCCGAGGCCAGCGACTCCTCCGTGGACCGCGGTGCGGAGTCGTCCTGGGGCTACGGGCAGGCGCCGCGCAGCGAGGAGGAGTTCCACGAGCGCTTCGCCGGGCTGACCGGCGTCCTCCTGGGCGACCCGCTGATGTTCGGCTACTGCTACACGCAGCTCACCGACGTCTTCCAGGAGCAGAACGGCGTCTACTCCTTCGACCGCTCGCAGAAGCTGGACGTCGACCGGGTCCGTGCCGCGCAGCAGCGCCCCGCCGCGATCGAGGAGGCGTGGCGGGCGCGAGCGCAGCGGGAGGGGCGCGCGTAGGGTCGCGGGCATGGAGCACCGTCGACTCGGACGGTCGGGGCTGCGCGTCTCGACGATCACCATGGGCACGATGACGTTCGGTGGGCAGGGCGCCTTCGCGAACGTCGGGAACACCGACGTGGCGCAGGCCCGCCGCCAGGTGGACATCGCGCTCGAGGCGGGGGTGAACCTCTTCGACACCGCGGACATCTACTCCGACGGCGTCAGCGAGGAGATCCTCGGCGAGGTGCTGCAGGGCCGGCGCGACGACGTCCTCGTCGCCACCAAGGCCCGCATGGTCACCGGCCCGGGCCCCAACGACGGCGGCGCCTCCCGCCACCACCTGGTGCGCTCGGTGGAGCGCAGCCTGCGCCGGCTGCGCACCGAGCACGTCGACCTGTTCCAGATCCACGAGTGGGACGGTCAGACACCGCTGGAGGAGACGCTGGAGGCGCTGGACACCCTGGTGCGCAGCGGCAAGGTGCGCTACGTCGGTGCCTCCAACCACTCCGGCTGGCAGCTGATGAAGGCCCTGGCCGTCGCCGACGCCCGCGGGTACCAGCGCTACGTGTCCCAGCAGATCCACTACACGCTGCAGGCCCGCGACGCCGAGGACGAGCTCGTCCCGCTGACGCTGGACCAGGACCTCGGCATCCTCGTGTGGAGCCCGCTGGCCGGCGGGCTGCTGTCGGGCAAGTACCGCCGCGACCGCTCGGCGCCGGAGGGCTCGCGGCACCTGACCGAGTGGAGCGAGCCGCCCGTGCACGACGAGGGCAAGCTGTACGACGTCGTGGAGGTCCTCGTCGAGGTCGGCGAGGCGCACGGCGTCTCCGCCGCGCAGGTGGCGCTGGCCTGGCTGCTGGGCCGGCCCGGTGTGACCTCCCTGGTGATCGGCGCGCGCACCGAGGAGCAGTTGCGCGACGACCTGGCCGCGGCCGACCTGGTGCTCGCCGACGACGAGCGCCGCCGCCTGGACGAGGTCAGCGCGGTGCCGCTGCGCTACCCGCACTGGCACCAGGCGGCCACCGCGAAGGACCGGCTGTCCGCGGCGGACCTGTCGCTGCTGGGGCCGCACCTCGGCTGAGGGGCCGCGGACCACCGCGCCCGTCACTGTGCGCGACGTCTAGGATGCGGACAGGCGCGTGGCCCAGACCTCGCCGTGCGCCGGCCCGGCGCGGACGTGTGCCCGGGAGACGTCGTACGGAGGTCCCCATGCAGGACAGCGCGCTGCCGCGCGAGCACCGCACCGAGCCCGCGGCCCCGCCCCGGGCCGAACTCGCGCCGGAGCGCCCCGGGGAGCACGCCGAGGTCGAGCAGCTGCGCACCGAGGTCGAGCAGCTGCGCGTCGCCCTGACCCGCCGGCCCGTCATCGACATGGCCAAGGGGGCGGTCATGGCGGTGGCCCGCTGCGACGAGGACACCGCCTTCCAGCAGCTGTCACGGGTCTCGCAGGCGCACAACGTCAAGCTGTTCGACCTGGCCACCGCGCTCCTGCAGGACCTGCCCGCCAGCGCCACCGGCGTCCCGCCCCGCGAACCGCGGCCCACCCCCACCACGGTGCGGGACCCGCGCGAGCTCGTCGCCCGGCTCTGGACGCGCGTGTAGGTCCGCCCCGGGCGCGGCCGGCGCCGCGACGACCGTGGTGTTCCGGCCCGCGTGCTTGCCGCGGTACAGCGCCTCGTCGGCGCGCGCCAGCACCTCGGCCGCCGACGCGCCCGGCACCCACTGGGCCACTCCCACGGTCGCGCTCTGCCCGCGCGGCACCACCGCGCGGATCCGGTCGGCCACCTGCACCGCCTCCGCGGCGGTGCACCCGGGCAGGGCCAGCACGAACTCCTCCCCGCCCCAGCGGGCCAGCGTGTCCACCTCCCGCAGGCAGGAACCCGCCAGGTCGGCGAACTCGCGCAGCAGCGCGTCGCCCTCCAGGTGGCCGAACGTGTCGTTGTAGCGCTTGAAGTGGTCCAGGTCGATGAGCGCGAACGTCAGCGGGACCGCCGTGCGCTGGGCCCGGGCGATCTCCCGCGGCGCCGTCTCGTCCCAGCGGCGGCGGTTCGCCAGACCGGTCAGGGCGTCGCGTTCCGCGGCCCGTGCCAGCCGCGCCAGCAGGTCCGCGCGCTCCACCGCGTGGGCCGCCTCCCCGGCGAACGTGCGCAGCAGGGCGGCCAGCCCCGCCGGCAGCACCGCCACGCGCCGGTGCCACACCACGCTGAGCACGCCGATCGGCTCGTCGTCGCGCAGCAGCACCGGCTGCCACACCGCCGAGGCCGCGCGCGCCGAGCGCGCCAGCCCCTGGTCGGTGCCCGGGTCCGCGGCGACGTCGGGCGCGAAGACCTGCTCGCCGTCCAGGAAGGCCGTCGCGGTCAGGCCGGTGCGGGCGGTGACGTCCACGCGGGTGGTCGGCGCGATGGCCGCCCCCGCCGTCGCGGTGGGCACCAGGACGCCGGGCCCGTCCGGCTGCAGCAGGTACACGGCGTCCGCGCCCGCCAGGTCGCGCACCGCCTCGCACACCGCCTCGCGCGGGTCCTCGGCCGTGGCCACCGCGCGCGAGGCCCGCGCCAGGGCCTCGACCTGCTCGGCGTGCTCGGCCAGCTGCGCGTGCGCCTCGGCCAGCGCCGCCTCGCGGGCGCGGGCGGCCGTCACGTCGTGCATCGCCAGCACCGCGCCCAGCAGGTTGCCGGTCGCGGTGCTCATCGTGCGGGCCGTGCACAGCACCGTGCGGGCGGGGCGCCCGAACGGCACCACCACCACCTCGGCGTCCACGACCTCCTCCCCGCGCAGCGCGCGCTGCAGGGGGGAGTCCTCCGCGGTGAGCAGGGTGCGCCCGTCCGCCTGGTAGAGGCCGTAGTGGGCCGGCTGGTCCTCGGGGTCCAGGTCGTCCCGGACCGGCTGCCCGAGCCAGTCGATGGCCGTGTCGTTGCCCAGCTGCAGCCGGCCGTCGGGGTCGGCGACGAGGATGCCCACGTCCACCGTGGCCAGCACCGCCTCGGTCAGCTCCCGGCGCTGCTCGACCTCCGCCATGACCAGCTCCGCCAGCGTGCGCTGCTCCTCGGCGTCCAGCGCGTCGCGGGACGTCCCGGCGCCGGTCCGCCGCTCCAGCGCCGGCACCAGCAGCAGCGCCACGTCCTCCAGGCGGGCCAGGGTCGCCGTGTCCGGGTGCGCGCCGTGCAGGCACAGGGCACCCAGCGGCGCCCCCCACGTCCCCACCACCGGCACGCGCGCGCACGTGCAGGACGCACCGGGCTCCAGCGCGCACGGCTCGTCCCCGGTCAGCAGCTCGACGTCCCGGCGGGGCAGCCCCGCCACGGCGGCCACCAGGCGGACGGCCGCCACGACCTCGGGGTCCAGCGCCGGGTCCAGCGCCGGGTCCAGCGCCGGGTCCAGGCCCGGGGCGTGCTCGGGGAGGTGCCCGGAGGCAGGTGCGAGCGCGCTGTCCGTGCTGGTGCTCACGTCACCCTCCGTCTCCGCTGCCCATCGGCGTCCTGGCTCCATCGGCGCTCGCGGGCGGGGGGTTGAGCGCTCCCGCGCGATCGGGCCCCGCGGTGCTCGCGGGCCCTCAGCCCAGGTCCACCGTCAGCGCCAGGTGGTCCGACAGCGGCAGGCGCCGGGCCCCGGCGCCGCGCACGCGCAGCGGACGGGCGCCGTCACCACCCACCAGCACGTGGTCCAGCTGGCGCTGCGGGTCGTGCGCGGGGAAGGTGTCGGCCCGCACCAGCGAGCGCATCCCGGTGCTGCGCCGCACCGCCTCCGCCTCCAGGTTGAGGTCCCCCATGAGCACCACCGGGGCGGGGCAGCGGCGCAGCGTGCGCACCAGGCGCCGCAGCTGCCAGGTGTTCCAGCCGGGGATGAACGACAGGTGGGTGCCGGCCACCGTCAGGCAGCGCCCCGTCGCGGGGTCCTCCACGACGGCGACGACCGCCACCCGCGGTTCGTCGCGCACCAGCTCCGGGCGGCGCCGGCCGGGGAAGACCACCGGCACCGTGCACGGCACCGACGGCAGCCGCACCACCTCCCACGAGCGCACCGGCAGCCGCGACAGCAGGGCGATGCCGTAGGCGGCCTCGTCGGGCTGCTCCGCCCCGGTGGCCGCCATCCACGTCGCCCCGGGTGTTCCCGACAGCGCCGCGACGAACCGGTGCTCGCCGGCGCCCAGCGCCCCGGCGGCCACCGCCGTCAGGTCCGCGCGCGCCGAGCGCTCCTGCGAGCGGTCCACCTCCTGCAGGGCCACCACGTCCGCGTCGAGGGAGGCGATCGCGTCCGCGTAGCGGGCGACGTCCACCCGGTCGTCCTCGAGGGATCTGCCGTGCAGGATGTTGAAGGTCGCCACTCGCACCCCTCCAGGGTGCGCCACGAGGGCAGGGGAGGCACGGTGGAGAACGCGGGCAGCCACGGCGTCGGGGACGGGGAGGTGGACGCGGGCGTCAACGCGACCGCCACGACGATCGAGCAGCGGCGCACCGCGCTGGTGCGGGTCGCCGCGGAGCTCAAGCGCGCCGGGGTCCCGTTCGCCCTGGCCGGCGGGTACGCGGCGTGGGTGCACGGTGCTCCCGAACCCGTCCACGACGTCGACTTCGACCTGCGCGCCGGCGACGCCGAGCGCGTGCGCGAGCACTTCCGCGGCGCCGGGTTCGAGGTGCTCAGCCCGCCGGAGGACTGGCTGTTCAAGGTCCTCAGCGACGGGGTGGAGGTCGACCTGCTGCACCGCGGCGGCGGCGTGCCGGTCGACGACGACCTGTTCTCGCGCGCCGGCCGGCACGAGGTGCTGTCGGTGGAGATGCCCGTGATCGGCGCGACCGACGTCGTGGTGCACAAGCTGTGCGCGTTCGACGAGCACACCTGCGACTTCGCGCCGGGCCTGCGGGTGGTGCGCAGCATCCGCGAGGCCGTCGACTGGGACGAGGTGCGCGAGCGGGTGCGCGGGCGCCCCTTCGCACAGGCGTTCGTGCACCTGCTCGAACTGCTGGAGGTCGTGCCGGCCGGTTCCTGAGCCCTGCGCGCGGACCCCTCCCGGCTGCGGTTGCCGACCGGGGGTGTCGGTGCTCGACTGTGGCCCGCGGGTGCAGCAGATCGCCTGGCCACCGAGCACGAACAGATGCGGAGGGTTCCGTGACCGCTCTAGTTCCCGACGTCGACGTTGCCGCGGCAGCGTCGATCGAGACCACCACCTGGGCCGTCGAGGACCTGGTCGTGGAGCACCTGGACCTGGCGCGGGGGCTGGCCTCGCGCTACCGCAACCGCGGCGAGTCCTGGGACGACCTCGTGCAGGTCGCGTTCCTGGGCCTGGTCAAGGCCGCCCGGGGTTACCACCCCGGCGCCGGCGCCTCGTTCGCCGCGTACGCGACCCCGACGATCACCGGTGAGATCCGCCGGCACTTCCGCGACCACGGCTGGGACGTCCGCCCGCCGCGGCGCCTGCAGGAACTGCGGTCCCGGTTGCGCTCGGTGGAACGGGAGATGGAGCAGGAGAACGCGGCCGGGGCCGACGAGGAGGCCCTGGCCCACCGGCTGGGGACCTCCGTGCACGAGGTCCGCGAGGCCCGGTGCGCGGCGGCGGCCTACTCCGCGGTGTCCCTGGACGCACGGCTGGGCGCCGACGACGACACGACCGTCGGCGACACCCTGGTGGCCTCCGGCGACGCGGTCTCCGTGGTGGACGACCTCGCCTCCCTCGGCCCGGCGCTGGCGGAACTGCCCGACCGGGACCGCCGCATCCTGGCGCTGCGGTTCTTCGCCGACGCCACCCAGTCCCAGATCGCCGCGGAACTGGGCATCAGCCAGATGCAGGTCTCCCGGCTGCTCTCCGCGGTGCTGCGGCGGTTGCGCGAGGCGCTGACCGCCGAGCCGTCCGCCGGGCGCACCGACGAGGCCCGGGTGAGCCCCGCGCCGGTGCCGGTCCGTCCCGCGGCGGTGCGTCACGTCCCCACCCGCGAACCCGGTGCCACCGTCGAGCGGCTGCGCAGGGCCGGCGAGGCCGTTCCGGCGTGCTCGCGCATCCCGGCCAGCAGTTCGGCGAGCACGTCCGCCGCCGCGTGACGCGGCTGCCAGCCCAGTTCCGTGCGGGCGCGGTTCGTGTCCATCAGCGGCACCGACAGCGCCAGGTCGAACCAGCCGGGCTGCACGGGGTGGATCCGCGCGTGGTAGCTGGCGACCACGGCTGCGCGGGCCACCCCGTGCGGCACGGCGACGAGGTGGCGGGCCCCCAGGGCGCGGGCGATGTCGCGCCCGCCGAGCACGGGTTCGTCGGCGAGGTTGAAGGCGCCGCCGGCGCGCTGCTCCAGGATCCGCACGAGGCCGTCGGCGAGGTCGTCGGCGTGGATCAGCTGCAGGCGCAACCCCTTCGGCAGGGGCAGCACCGGTAGGGGCACCCGGCCCAGCGCGCGCGCCGGAACGAGGGCACCGGCGAAGTAGCGGGCGATCTCGCTGGCGGAGTCGCGCTGGAACACCAGGGCCGGGCGCACGCGCGTGACGGTGAGGTCCGGCGCGTCGGGTTCCACGACGTCCAGGTGGGCCTCGACGGCGACCTTCTCCCGCGAGTACTGGTGGGTCGGCACCCCGGTCACCGGCCAGCGCTCGTCGACGCGGTGGTCGTCGGCGGGGCGGGGGGAGTAGGCCCCGATGGAGGACAGGTGCACCAGGTGGGGGACGCCCTCCTCGCGCACGGCCCGCACCACGGCGCGGCTGCCGCCGAGGTCCACGCGGGACAGTTCCGCGGGCTCGCGGGCGGGCTGGATGAGCCAGGCGGCGTGCACGACGGCGTCCGCCCCGCGCACCGCCTCGCGCAGTTCCCCGTAGCGGGCCGGGTCGGCGACGTCCAGGGACGTCCAGCGCGCGATCCCGTACGGGTGGGTGCCCGCCGGGGGCAGCCGCCGCGCGATCCCGACCACGTCGTGCCCGGCCCCCTCGGCGTTGCGCTCGGCGAGGCGCCGCAGCAGGGCGGTGCCGACGCTGCCGCTGGCTCCGGTGATGACGATGCGCACGTCAGTGCTCCTCCCCGGGCGCCGCGGCGACCCGTGTTCCTGTCGCCGTGGCGACCCGTGTGACGACGAACCCGCTGGCCGGGCGCGAGGGCACCGGCCGGGCGGGCATCCGCAGGTCCTGCGGCGGGACGAGCAGTTCCAGCCCGCAGAGCACCTCGACGGCCTGCGCCAGCAGCCGCACGGTGGCGCTCTCGCCGGGGCAGCGGTGGCCGGTGCGCGCGTCACCGCCGCCCTGCGGGACGAAACCCTGCGAGGCCGGGCACAGACCGGCGCCCTCGAAGCGGGTGGGGTCGAACTCCTCGGGGGACGGCCAGGCGTGCGGGTCCCGGTGGGTGCCGACCACGTCCAGGACGATCCGGTCGCCGGCGCGCAGGCGGTGCCCGGCGACCTCGGCGTCGCGGCGCAGCCGGGTGGCCAGCGCGGGCACGAACGGGTACCGCCGGCGCACCTCGTGGGCGACGGCCACCGCGGTGTCCGAGGCGTCCGGCCCGCCGGTGCGGGCGGCGGCCACGGCGTGCCGCCAGCGCGGCTCCCCGTGCAGCGCCACCGCCGCCTGCGCCACCAGCCAGGCCACGGCGACCGTGGGGCGCAGGACGTTGAGCAGCTCCACCGCCGCGGTCCGCTCGTCCAGCGGCCGCCCGTGCGGGTCGCGGTGCGCGGCGACCAGCGCCAGCGCGCTGCCGGCCGGTGCCGGGCGGCGCCCCGCGCGCGCGTCCCGCACGGCCTGCGCGGCCCACCGCTCGCAGCGGCGCCGCGCCCGCGCGGCGCGCAGGAACCGGGGGCCGGCCGAGCCGAACCCGTCGACGATCGCGGCCAGGTCCGCGGCGCGGGCGGTGTCCGTCGCCTCGCCCGCACCCGCGCCGGACCAGCGCAGCACCGCGCGGCCCAGGACGGCGACGGCCTCGTCGAAGACGACGACGCGGTCCCGGCCCGGCCAGCGGTGCACCACCCGGTCCCACTCCTGCGCAGCGGCGGCCACGAGCCCGTCGACGCGCTCGGGGGTCAGCGCGGTGGTGAACAGGTCCTTGCGCACCCGGTGCTCGGCGTCGTCCAGGCCGTGCACGGCTCCGCGGCCGAACAGCACGTCGCTCAGCGCGCCCGGCACCGCGCCGCGCCGGGCGACCAGGGAGCTGTCGTAGAAGGTGCGCACGCCCTGCGCGCCGCGCACCACCACCGCCGGGCGGCCCAGCAGGCGCGAGCGCACCGCAGCGCCGGCGGGTGCCCCGGGGGCGGGACGCAGCGGGGGCAGCCCGTCGAAGCCCCGCAGCAGCAGCGTCAGCAGCAGGTCGGGGGTGCGAGTGCGGGTCCCGCCGCGGGCGCCGGGGACCGCGCCGGGCACCGCGGGCGTGGCGGCGCCGCCCGTGCCGCCCCGGGGTGGGGCCGTGGTGGTGCTCATGCCGCCCTGGTACCCACCCCGCTGCGGTCCATGCGCCGCTCGTGCCGGGACGAGGCCCTCACCCGGTGGCGCCCACCCCCGGCAGGCCCTGCTCGGGGGCACCCTCCACCACGTCCCGGGCCACGTCGTGCAGCCGCCGGCGCTGCGAGCGCGCCGCCGCGCGCAGCTGCGCGAACGCCTCCTCGGGGGAGACGCGGTGCCGCTCGGCCAGCACGCCCTTGGCCTGCTCCAGCACCACCCGGCTGTCCAGCGCCCGCTGCAGCTGCTCCTGCACCCGCTGGCCCGCCGCCACCCGTTCGAGCTGGGTGATGCCCACCGCGCCCAGCGACGCCATGACCCGCACCACGGCCAGCTCCCCCGGGTCCAGCGGCCCCTCGCGGCCCTGGAACAACCCCAGCGCCCCGATCGTGCGCCCCGCCACGACCAGCGGCTGCGCGTGCACCGCCACCACTCCCCGGCGCTCGGCGACCGGCGCCAGCTCCGGCCAGCGGTGCCGCAGCTGCGCGGCGTCGGGGCACTGCACGACGGCGCCGGTGCGGTGGGCGTCGACGCAGGGACCCTGACGGGCCTCGAGCTGGAACAGCTCCAGGGCTTCGGCGCCGTCGCTGGTGGAGGCCAGCAGCTGCAGGTGCCCGTGCGCGTCCTGCACGAGCAGCCCCACCTCGCCGGCGGCCAGCAGGTCGCGGCAGTGGCGCACCAGCCCGTCGGCCAGTTCCAGCGGCTCGTCGTGGGCCGCGAGCAGCCCGGCCACGTCGTCCACCGCCGCCACGACCGCTCCCGCGCGCACCGGCACCGAGGGCCTCCCGTCGTCGTGTCGTCCGTCCCGAGGTCCCGCACCGCGGGAACCGCACCAGCGCCCGAGCCTGCCACCGGGCCCGGCGGGGCGCGAGGTCCCGAGGTGCCGAGCGCCGCCGGCAGCGGTAGGCAGGGGGCATGAGCCTGATCGGCACCCTCTTCGACGCGCCGTCCCGGCTGACCGCCCTGGACCCGCTGGCCGCGCGCGCCGGCGCCGTCGCCGACCGCCTGCTGCCCTCGGGGCGGGTGCGCGGCTGGCTGCACGGGCGCCCCTTCGGCCACCCGGCGCACCCGGCGATGGCGCAGCTGCCGGTCGGCACGTCGGTGTCGGCGCTGCTGCTGGACGTGGCCGCCGCGGTGCTGCCCGGGGGGAAGGCGCTGCACGCTCCGGCGCGGGGCCTGAGCGCCGTGGCGCTGGCGTCGGCGGTGCCGACGGCCGTGGCCGGCTGGGCCGACTACACGGGCCTGCACGTGGACCAGCAGCGCACCGCGCTCGTGCACGCCACGGGCAACGCCGTGGCGGTGGCCTGCTGGGGCGCCTCGCTGGTGGCGGGCCGGCGCGCTGCGCTGCTGCGCAGCGCCGGGACCCTGGCCGCCGGTGCGGCCGGTGCCCTGGGCGGGCACCTGGCGTACCGGTGGGCCGCCGGGCCGAACCACGCCGAGCACCTGCCGCACCTGGCCGGTGACGGCTCGCCCGTGGACATCGGTGCGCTGGAGGACCTGCCGGACGGGCGGCTGACCCGGCGCTCGGTCGGGGACGCCCCGGTGTGCGTGCTGCGCCGCGGCTCGTCGGTGCGCGCCCTGACGGACACGTGCACGCACCTGGGCGCGGGTCTGCACGGCGGCGAGGTGCGCGAGGGCGCGGACGGGCCCGAGGTCGTCTGCCCCTGGCACGGCAGCGCGTTCCGCTTCGACGACGGCCGCGTGGTCGGCGGGCCGGCCACCGCCCCGCAGCCCACGGTGGACGTGCGGGTCGTCGACGGGCGCGTGCTGGCCCGGGTGGACGCCCCGCCGCGGTCCTGACGCGGTTCCGGTGCGGCGGGGCGCGGGAGGGGCTCAGCCCAGGAAGATCGCCGGGTCCGGGCCGCTGCGGCGCAACCGCACGCGACCCGGTCGCAGCGCACCCTCGAGGGAGCGCACCAGTTGCGCGTTGCGCGCCAGGTCCTCGTCGGGGGCGTGCCGGGCGAGGAGCGCCAGGCGCTGGCCGTAGGCCTCGCGCAGGGCGCCGAGGGGACCGGGGTCCCGCACGTCGACGACGCGGGGGTCGCCCGCTGCGTCGAGGGCGGGAACCCGGCGGGCGGGGTTCGTGCTGAGGGTTTCCACGGGAACTCCGATGTCCGCCGGTCGAGCGGCCGTGGTGGACCGCACCGGGCCCGGGCCGGGCCCGAACTCCGATGGCACCACGGGCGCCGCCGCGCGGCAACCGCGCGCGTGGCGCGGCCGGGGCTGCCGGGGGTGTCGCGGGCAGCGGTGACGGGCGAGGCGTGAAGGGTTACGGTCGAGGGGAAGAACGGCGAGCGCCGTTCGGGGAGAGCGGTGACGTGACGACGGACGGCGTGGCCGGTGCGGTGCGTTCCCGCGGCCGGGTGGCGGGCGGGGCGCTGGCCCGGGTTCGCAACGCCACCGCGCGCCAGCACGAGGAGCTGGACGGCGGCCTGGACGTGCTGAACCGGCCCTGGGGAGCGGACGTGCACCGGCGCTGGCTGGAACTGACCCTCGGCCTGCTCGAACCCCTGGAGCGGGGACTGGCCCGCTGGGCGGTGGCCGACCCCGGCGTGCTGGACGTCGCCGAACGGGCCCGCGCGGGCATGGTCCGCGACGACCTGCGCGTGCTGGGCGCGCTGCCGGGGGAGATCGCCGCCGTCCCGTCGTGCCCGGGCGTGCCGGTGGTCGCGAGCCGGGCCCAGGCGCTGGGCGTCTGCTACGTGCTGGACGGCTCCACCCTGGGGGGCAAGCTGATCCGGGCATCCCTGGTGGCCTCCGGCGTCCCGGAGGAGGCCTGCACCTCCCTGGTCGGGCGGCCGGGGGCAGGCCGGCGCTGGCGCGGCACCGCGGCCGCGGTCGAGGCGCTCGGGCGGCCGGGCGACCCGGAGGTGGAGGCGATGGCCGCCACCGCCGTGGACACCTTCGCGGCCTACCGGCGCTGGCTGGCGCCGCTGGCGCACCGAGCCGCGTGAACCGCCGCCCCGCCGGCCGGGCGGCCGAACCCCTCGAGCACCCCCTCGCGGAACCCCTCGCCGGTCCCGCCGCCGATCCCGAGGTGGACCCGTACGTGCCCGCCTACGGCCGGGTCGACCTGACGAACTGCGACACCGAGCCCATCCACGTGCCCGGTGCGGTGCAGCCGCACGGGTTCCTGCTGGCGGTGGACCGCGGCACGCACGAGGTCGTCGTGGCCTCGGCCAGCACCTCGGCGCTGCTGGGGCGCGAGGCCACCGGGCTGCTGGGGCTCCCCCTGCGTGACGTGCTGGGCCCCCGCCTGGCCGGCGAGGTGCTGGCGCTGAACGCCGCCGACCAGGTCAGCGAGCCCCTGCACACCACGGCGGACCTCGCCTCCGGGCCGGGCGCCGAGGTCGACGTGGTGCTGCACGTGTCGGGGGAGCGGCTGGTCGTCGAGGTCGAGCCGGTGGGGTCCTCCCCGGGTTTCTCGCCGGTGTCGTACCGCTCGACGCGGGCGGCGGTCGGGCGCCTGACCGAGGCGCCCTCGGTCGAGGAGCTCGTGCAGCAGCTGGCCCACGAGGTGCGCACCCTGACCGGCTTCGACCGCGTGATGGTGTACCGCTTCGACACGCGGTGGAACGGCGAGGTCGTCGCCGAGGACCGCCGCGACGACCTGAACCCCTTCCGGGGGCTGCACTACCCGGCGTCCGACATCCCCGTGCAGGCGCGCCGGCTGTACGAGGTGAACTGGACGCGCCTGATCGCGGACGTCGACTACGTCCCGGCGCGCCTGCACCCGGTGCTCGACCCCGGCACGGGTGCGCCGCTGGACCTGTCGCACTCGGTGCTGCGCAGCGTCTCGCCGATCCACGTCGAGTACCTGAGGAACATGGGCGTCGGCGCCTCCATGTCGGTCTCGCTCGTGCTGGACGGGCGGTTGTGGGGGCTCATCGCGTGCCACCACTACTCCGGCCCGCACCGGCCCAGCTACGACGCGCGCTCGGCGGCGGAGTTCCTGGGGCAGACCGCCTCGCAGCTCATCGCCAGCCGGGAACGCTCCGACGAGCGCGAGGACGCCCTGCACGCGCAGGACCTCCTGGCCGCCCTCGTCACCGGCACCACCGGTTCCGGCGGGGACCCGTTCGCGAACCTCCTGGCCGACCGGCGGCTGCTGGACCTGCTCGGCGCGAGCGGTGCGGCGCTGGCCGACGGGGGACGGCTGGTGACCCTGGGGACGGTCCCCGACCCGGCGGTCCTGCGGCGGATCTCCGCGCTGCTGGCCCGCGGTGACGGCGCCCCCACCTTCACCGACCACCTCGCCTCCCTGGACCCGGAGCTGTCCGCCGTCGAGCGGGTGGCCTCGGGGGCGCTGCGCGTGGGGCTGGGCGCGGACCGCTGGCTGCTGTGGGTGCGCCCGGAGCAGCAGGAGGTCGTCGACTGGGGCGGCGACCCGCGCAACAAGGAGATCGCGGCGGCGGAGGGCCCCGGTGTCCGGTTGAGCCCTCGCAAGTCGTTCGAGAAGTGGCGCGAGGTGGTGCGCGGGCGCAGCGTGGCGTGGGAGCGCTGGCAGGCGATCGCCGCGGACCGGCTGCGCAGCCAGCTCACCAGCCTGGTGCTGGGCCGGGTCCGCGACCAGATCGCGGTGGCCGAGTCCCTGCAGCGCGCGGTCGTGCTGGAGCAGCCGCCGCACCTGCCGGGCCTGGACGTGCTGGCCCGCTACCGCCCGGCCAGCGGCAGCCAGCTCGGCGGCGACTGGTGGGACGCGCTGGAGCTGCCGGGCGGGCGGGTGGCCGTGGTGGTGGGGGACCTCTCCGGCCACGGCGTGCACGCGGCCGCGGCGATGGCGCAGCTGCGCACCGCCTCGCGGGCGTACCTGCTGGAGGGGCACGGGCCCGCCGCCGCGCTGGACCGCCTCGACGCCCTGGCGGGCTCGGTGATCAGCGAGCACATGGCCACGGCCGTCATCGCGGTGCTGGACCCCGCCACCGGCACCGGCCACCTGGCCAGCGCCGGTCACCCCCCGCCGCTGCTGCTGCACCGCGGCGGCGCCTCGCTGCTGCCGGTGACGCCGCGCCCGCTGCTGGGGGTGGCCACCGGCCGGGCCGAGGACGCCGCCGTGCGCATCCCGGACGGCGGGGTGCTGGTGCTGTACAGCGACGGCCTGGTGGAGCGCCGCGGAGCTTCGCTGGACGACACCATCGAGCAGTTGCGCGGCGCCGCGGAGCGCTCGGCGGACGCGCCGCTGGCGGAGCTGGCCGACTCCCTCATGACGGTCGTGCCGGGTGCGGAGGGCGACGACACGACCCTGCTGCTGGTGCGCTGCACGCCGGCCACCAGGTAGCGGCGCGCACCGGGAGGCGGGGGTCAGGCGGTCAGCCGCCGGGCCAGGTCCTCGACGCGGGCCGCGATGTCGTCGCGGACCAGGCGCATCCGCTCAGCGCCCTCGATGCCCCGGGTGGAGGGCTCGTCGGTCTCCCACACCTCGACGGGCGTGCCGCCGAGCGGTTCGACGCGGGCCTCGCCGCCGAGGACGACGACGAGGTCGGCGTCGCGGACCATCTCGTCGGTCAGCTGCCTCGGCTGCTCGCCGGAGATGTCGACGCCGACCTCGCGCAGGCTCTCCACCGACTGCGCGTTCAGGGCGGTGCCGGCGCTGGTGCCGGCGGAGTCGACCCGGACGGCGTCGCCGGCGGTTTCACGCATCAGGCCGGCGGCCATCTGGGACTTGCCGCCGTTCTTGACGCAGACGAACAGGACTCGGGGGGTGCTCACGGTTCCGGGGCTCCTCGGGAGGGTCAGCTGACGGGCTTCGCGGAGGTGGACAGGACGGCGGCCAGGGCGTCGAGCGCCTCGGGGACCACGGCGAAGTAGGCCCACACCCCGCGCTTGTCGCGGGTGAGCAGGCCGGCTTCGACGAGGACCTTCAGGTGGTGCGAGACGGTGGGCTGGCTGAGCCCCAGCGGCTCGATCAGGTCGCACACGCACGCCTCGCCGCCCTCGTGCGCCGCCACCAGGGAGAGCAGCCGCAGGCGCGCGGGGTCGGCGATCGCCTTGAGGGTGCGGGCCAGCGCCGCGGCGGTCTCGGCGCTGAGCGGCTCGCGGGTCAGCGGCGCGCAGCACGCGGCGCTCTCCGACGCGCCGGCCGGCGGGACGAGGGGCGGGGTCGTGGTGGGCACGGCCCCAGTGTGGCACCGGACATTCATCGATGTCGATATTGACAGCCGCAGGTCCCCCTGTCAGGGTCGGTCATCGACAGACGTCGATGGAAGGACCTGCCTGATGAGCGACCTGGTCGCCGAGAACCCCCGTGGTGGCACCGAGACCCCGGTGCTGGCGCGCCTGTCGGTGCTGGACCGCTTCCTGCCCGTGTGGATCATCGCGGCCATGGCGCTCGGGCTCGCCCTGGGGCGCGTCGTGCCCGGCCTGGCCGACGCGCTGAGCGCGGTGGAGGTCGGCTCGGTGAGCCTGCCCATCGCGATCGGGCTGCTGCTGATGATGTACCCGGTGCTGGCGAAGGTCCGGTACAGCGAGACCGGGCGCATCGCCGCCGACCGCAGGCTCATGGTGGCCTCGCTGGTGCTGAACTGGCTGGTGGGCCCGGCGCTGATGTTCGCCCTGGCCTGGCTGCTGCTGCCGGACCAGCCCGAGCACCGCACCGGCCTCGTGATCGTCGGGCTGGCCCGGTGCATCGCGATGGTCCTGATCTGGAACGACCTGTCCTGCGGGGACCGCGAGGCCGCCGCCGTGCTGGTGGCGATCAACTCGGTGTTCCAGATCCTCGCCTTCGCCGCCCTCGGCTGGTTCTACCTGCAGGTGCTGCCGGGCTGGATGGGCCTGCCCACCACCAGCGCGGAGTTCTCCGTCGGCGCCATCGTCGTCTCGGTGCTCGTGTTCCTCGGCATCCCCCTGGTGGCGGGTTTCCTCACCCGCACCCTGGGGGAGCGGGCCAGGGGCCGCGCCTGGTACGAGGAGCGCTTCCTGCCGAGGATCGGGCCGATCGCCCTGTACGGGCTGCTGTTCACCATCGTCATGCTCTTCGCGCTGCAGGGCGAGGCCATCACCTCCCAGCCCGGCGACGTCGCGCGCATCGCGCTGCCGCTGCTGGCCTACTTCGTGCTGATGTTCACCGGCTCCTTCGTGCTCGGCAGGGCGATCGGGCTGAGCTACGCGAAGACCTCCACGCTGTCCTTCACCGCCACCGGCAACAACTTCGAGCTGGCCATCGCCGTGGCCATCGGCACCTTCGGCGTCACCTCCGGGCAGGCGCTGGCCGGTGTCGTCGGCCCGCTCATCGAGGTTCCGGTCCTCGTCGCCTTCGTCTACGTGGCGTTGTGGGCCGGGCGCCGCTTCTTCCCCGGCGACCCCACCGTCCCCGCCCGCTGAGGAGGCGCGTCCCGTGACGAACCCCACGACCGCTCAACCGCCCGTCGTCGTCATCGGCGCCGGCCCCGTCGGCCTGGCCGCCGCCGCGCACCTGCTCGAGCGCGGCCTCGAACCCCTGGTGCTCGAAGCCGGCGGGCAGATCGGCGCCGCGATCCGCCAGTGGCGGCACGTCCGGCTGTTCTCGCCCTGGCGCCACGACGTCGACGCCGCCGCGGCCCGGCTGCTGGAACCCACCGGCTGGCAGCACCCGAACCCGACCGGTCTGCCCACCGGTGCCGATCTCGTCGAGCAGTACCTGGAACCCCTGGCTGCCACCGGGCAGCTCGCGCCGCGCATCCGCACCGGCTCCCGCGTCCTCGCCGTCAGCCGCGCGGGGCTGGACAAGACCCGCAGCGCCGGCCGTGACGAGCGCCCGTTCCTGGTGCGGGTGCGCAGCACCGACGAGCAGGGTCGCACGAGCATCGTCGACCACCACGCCCGCGCCGTGATCGACGCCTCCGGCACGTGGGAGCAGCGCAACCCCCTGGGCGTCTCCGGGCTGCCCGCGCTCGGTGAGGACGAGGCGGCGCCGTTCCTGGCCGGTCCGCTGCCGGACGTGCTGGGCGCCGAGCGCGACCGCTTCGCCGGCCGCCGCGTGCTCGTCGTCGGCGCGGGGCACTCCGCGACCAACAGCCTGCTGCACCTCGTCGCCCTCGCCCAGGACGAACCCTCGACCCGGATCCTCTGGGCGGTGCGCGGCGCCTCGGTGCAGCGCACCTTCGGCGGCGGGGACCTGGACGGGCTGCCCGCCCGCGGGGCCCTCGGCGCCCGGCTGCGCGAGGCCGTGGAGTCCGGGCGCATCGAGCTGCACACCGAGGTCACCATCAGCGCCCTGGAACCCCGCGGTGACGAGGTCGTCGTGGTGGCGAAGACCCCGGCCGGGGAACAGCGCCTGGCCGTCGACGTCATCGCCGCGGCCACCGGCTTCCGTCCCGAGCTGGGGGTGCTGCGCGAGCTGCGCCTGGACCTGGACCCCGGTGTGGAGGCCCCGGCCCGCCTCGCGCCGATGATCGACCCGGAGTTCCACTCCTGCGGCACCGTGCCCCCGCACGGCGCCGACGTCCTGGCCCACCCCGAGACCGGGTTCTTCATCGCCGGGGTAAAGAGCTACGGGCGCGCACCGACGTTCCTGCTGGCCACCGGCTACGAGCAGGTGCGCTCCATCGCCGCGCACCTCGCGGGCGACGCCGAAGCGGCCGCGGACGTGCAGCTGGACCTGCCCGAGACGGGTGTCTGCTCGACCTCCACCCCGGCGGTCGCCGCTGACGGGAGCGTGGAGGTCGACGAGGGTTCGGGTGGCTCGTGCTGCAGCAGCACCGGTTCCCCGGTGTCCACGCCTCAGCCGGTCGGCATCGGCCCCGGCGCAGGGCTCGGCTTCTCGACCGGCTTCCTGCACGGCCGCTCCGGCGAGGCGGTCCAGTCCCCGGGTGCCTGCTGAGGCGCCCGGCCCGCCACCCGCCGAGCAGGTCGACCCCGTCGCCGTGCAGGCGACGGCCGAGGTCGGCATCGACACCACCGGCGAACAGCCGAGGATCTTCACGCCCGAGGCGGTGCAAGCCTCCGACGCCGTCATCACCACGGGGTGCGCAGACACCTGCCCGCTCCACCCGGGCAAGCGCTACGGGGACTGGGAGCCGACCGACCCCGCCGGGCAGGGCATCGAGGTCGTGCGCCAGGTGCGCGACGTGATCCGCGTCCGCGTCGAGGCGCTGCTGCACGTCGTCGATCACATCCTGCAGCCCGGTGCGACCGGCGGGTGGCCCGGCCGGTGCGGCACCGTCGCCGGGCCTGCCGTCCGGTGCGAGAGCCGCACGCGTTCGGCGAGCTCACCGACCTGCAGCCAGCCCTCCTGCCCGCTGTGCCGGGTGCCTGCTCGACGCTGCGGGGTCGTCGAAGCTGGCTCGCCGGTGCGGTCACCGGTGGAGACGTCGCCGGGATCTGCAGCGCTCACCCGCCCAGCCTAGGAGCGGGGGGTCTTGCGCCTGCCAGCGCCGGGACGGAGGCGGGCCGTCAGAGCTGTTGCGCGCGGCAGGGGGAACTGCACCCAGGCGGCGTCCTTGGCCCGCAGCGCGGGTGCCTCCACCAGCAGCCAGGAGGCGGTGGCGGCCGCGGCGGCGATCAGCAGGCCCAGCGCGGTGAAGGCGGGCACGCCGAGCACGCCGGCGCCGGCCAGGGACAGCAGCAGGTAGACGGGCCAGTGGTAGACGTAGAGCCCGTAGGAGAGGTCCCAGCGCAGGCGCGGGCGCAGCGGCAGGCGCACCACCGCCCACAGCAGCAGGTAGGCGAAGGCGGGCCCGGCCAGGGCGCGGTGATCGGGCAGCAGGTGCAGCCCGGCGGCGACCAGCACCAGGCTCGCGCCCGCCAGGGCAGTGCTGACGGGCACGCGCTCGGCGAAGAGGAACGCGGCCGAGCCGAGCAGGAAGACGAAGAGCAGGCGCAGCACCAGCGGTGAGCCGACGTCCACCCCGGCCGCGCCGGCGATCGTCGCCGCCCACAGCAGCGCGCACAGGGCGGCGAGCACCCAGCGCCGGCGGTGCAGGAGGCCGAGCACGCCCAGGGCGGCCACGGCGCCGTAGCACAGCGCCTCATAGAACAGGCTCCACAACGACCCGTCCAGGGACGGATCGCCCGCGTCGGCCGGGTTGCCCACGCCGTCGACGCCGAGCTGGTTGATGCGCAGCAGCGCGTTGGAGGTGACGTAGCTGAGCGCGGTGTCCTCCCCGGTGAGCACCGAGGTCGCCGGGCGCCCGGACAGGAGCGCGGCCAGCGGTGCCACCACGCCGGCGACGAGGAGCAGGCACACCCAGAACCCGGGCATGATCCGCAAGAAGCGGTGCCAGGCGTAGCGCCGCAGCGAGCCCAGGCGCAGGTAGCTGCGGGCCACGAGGAAGCCGCTGAGGACGAAGAAGCCGTCCACGGCCAGGTCCCCCAGGTACGCCGAGCCCCACACCGGTTGCCACCCGAAGCCGAGCAGGGTGGCGTGGGTGAGGGCCACGACGACGGCCAGGGCCAGGCGCAGAACGTCCAGGGCGTTGCCGCGCGGGTCGAAGGCCTCGGCCAGCGAGGGCCGTGGCCGCACCGCACCGCGGCGTGGACGCGGCGATCGGCCCACCTGCGCCTGCGCCCCCGCGGCAGGTGGCGCGCCGACGGCACCGCAAGCCTCGTGGGAATCCTCGTGAGCGCTGGTCACATCTCCCCCTGCGGTGCCCTGTCGAGCCTGCTCGTCCCCCGCGCAGGACAGTACCCTCACGCAACGGCAGTGTTGGTCGGCGAGGGTGCGCCGTCATCCGCCAGGCAGGGGCGGGTCGACCCCGTGGGCGCAACCTCGACGTCACGTCGGGGTTGCGCGTGCTGGTCCGGTTCGGCCGTCGAGGTGCCCGCGTGGCGCTCCGGTCCGCAGCGGACCTCCCCGAGGACGAACCAGCGCAGCGCCGCGTCCTGGTGCGGACGAGGAGGCAACACCCAGGCGGGCGCCCGGCGATGATCTCCGCGGCCACCGGTGCGGTGGCGCTGGTCATCGCCCCCCTGGTGCGCGAGCACGGGCTGGACCACCTCATCGCCGCCGTGATCCTGGCCGGCGTCTTCCAGGTGGTCCTCGGGCTGCTCGGGGTGGCGCGCCTGATGCGGTTCATCCCGCGCAGCGTCGTGGTCGGCTTCGTCAACGCCCTGGCCATCCTCATCTTCACCGCCCAGCTGCCGCACCTGCGCGACGTGCCGTGGGTCGTCTACGCGATGGTGGCCGTCGGCATCGCCGTCATGGTGTTCCTGCCGAGGCTGTTCTTCCCGAACGTGCCGATGACGTGCACGACGCTGCGGACCATCGCCCCCTGCACCTTCGCCGTGGCGCTGGTCGGGCTGATGGAATTGTGATGTCTCAGGACATCGGTGACAGTTCTGCATCAGGACATCGGTGACAGTCGCAGAGCTGAGTCGGCGTCGACCGCCCGCGACAGCGCGCACACCGCGGGATGACCGTGCGTGCGGCCCGTCCTGCGACCAGCACCTCCGACACGTCGCGAAGCGGGCGCACAGGGTGGGTGAGTGCGGACGGTCACCACCTGGCTGCCAAGCTGAGGGTGTTGATCACCCAGCGTTGAGAGGTGCGAGCGTGCCGGTAGGGGCTGTCATCTCGGCCGTGTGGGGCTTGGCGGTGCTCGCAGTGCTGCTGGTGGTCATGGCCAGGGCTGTCCACTCCGGCGGGCTGGAGCGCAACTCCCTGATGGGCGTGCGCACCAGGGCGACCACGCACTGCGACGAGTGCTGGCGGGTCGGGCACCGAGCCGCGCAGCCGGGGCTGCGCCGGGCCGGCTGGGTCGCGGCGGTGGCTGCGGTGGTGGGCGTGGTGCTGGCCGTGGTGGGCTCTGGACGCTCGTGGGGTGAGGTGGTGACCCTGACGGCCTTCGGTGCCGGCTACGCCGGGGTGGTGGCGGTGCTGCTGCACGTCACGGTCGTGGCTGGTCGAGCCGCGCGTGCGGTGCACCCGCGCCGTTGACGACTTGCTCTTCGATGAGAGCGCGATGTCTGCGGGATGACCGTGAAGTCGTGCGCCGCCATCCGTGTCATGAGCGAGCACTGCTTCAAGGTGCTCGCGGGCGCGGCGGGAAAGTCGCTGTCCGCTCGACGCGGCAGCTCCTAGGGTGGCCGCGTGGCCGTCATCCTGAGCGTCAACGTCGGCCAGCGGCGGCCCATCGCGGCGAAGTCGGGGACCAGCGGCATCGACAAGCGGCCGGTAGCCGGCTCGGTAGCGGTACGGGCGCCCGGCCCCAAGGGGGAAGGCGGTAGCGGCCTGGCAGGTGATCACATCAGCGACACCGCCAACCACGGTGGCGACCACCAGGCCGTTTACGCCTACGCTCGCGAGGACTTGGACCTGTGGGAGGACGAACTGGGCCGTCCGCTGCCCAACGGCACCTTCGGGGAGAACCTCACCACCTCGGGGCTGGCCGTCAACGACGCGGTCATCGGCGAACGTTGGTCCATCGGTGAGGTGGTCCTACAGGTCTCCTGCCCACGGATCCCGTGTGTGACGTTCGCGGTGTGGTTGGGAGAGCAGCGGTGGTTGCCGCGCTTCACCCGAGCACGTGTTCCCGGGGCCTACCTGAGGGTGCTGGCGCCGGGAACGCTCAGCGCCGGTACGCGGATCGAGGTCTTGGACGTGCCAGCGCACGGGGTGAGCGTGGCCACGGCGTTCGCCGCGTTCACCACGCAGCCGGATCTGCTGCCGCTGCTGAGCAACGTCCCGCAACTGCCGCCGGAGGATGCCGAAGCGGTCGCTCGCCGCCTCGGTCAGCGCTGAGAGGCGCCAGGTGAGCAGTCATCGAGCCAGGCGCCAGCAGGGTGTCGAGGTCGCGCCTCTACCAACCGGGCACCGCTCGGGTGACGACCACGACGCGGGATGACCGTGCGGTCGGTGAAGAGGTCGCGAAGCAGCCGGCTCTGCTCCTCGCGCGGTGAGCCGATCGGGCACGGTAGGGGGTGCACGTCATCGCCGGGCCGGAATCCGCGTCGTGGGAGTGATCAACGCCGTCGGCCCGATGGCCGTAGCCCTGGTCGTCGTAGTGCTGCCCCTGCTGGTGGCGGCCGCTCGACGGTCCTGGAACCGCTGGGCCGTGGGGCTGTACCTGCTCAGCTTGGTGCTGCTGGCGGTGTGGACGGCGAAGAGCGTGGTCATCGCTGACAGCAGCTTCGACGAGCCTCCGGCGTGGCCGGCGCTGCCGTGGATGCTGGCGACGCTTCTGACCGCAGGAGCCACGACCGCGAGTCTGCTGTCCCTCCGAGCACGCTCCAGAACACGCTTGCCAGCGGGATGACCGTGAGGTCGGAGAGCTGATGCTCAGTGGGCTACTCGCCCTCGGTCCTCGATGGCCTGTGAGGGTCGCTCTCGCTGGTGGTGGTCTGCATCGGCGGGGAGGGCATCGATCGAGAGTCGCTGGGCGTCCAGCCGTAGATCTTCGAGTTCACCGCTCCGGCCTGCATGAGGGGGTCGGCGACCTTGGTCTTGATGTCCTGGTGCTTGCTGGCCGAGCTCTTCCGCTCGAGCGCGATCTGCAGCAGCCGGATCAGGATGGCGAGGCCGAGGACTACCCAGATGCCCACGCCGGCGTATCTGGCCAGGACGTCGGCGATGCCGTCACCGCCACCAGCACGGCCCATGGCGGTGGGCGCAGCCTGTGTGAGGTGCAGGGTCACGGCTTCTCCTCCGACCGTCGTTGGCTGGTGGTGCTCCTTCACCGTGGCACGGGCGGGCCGCTGGTGGCGAGAGGGGGCCTGCCGTGCGTGCCGGGCTGCGGTGGGGGCTCGCAGCGGCGCGTACTCGGCTGGGGTGCCTCGCTGGGGTGCATCTGCCGGCTCGTTGTCGGGTGCTCCGTGCGGGGTGCCGCAGTCACGGCCCACCAGGTCTTGGAAGTGCCGTGGGCGGGTGCCCGGACCACCTGCGCGACCGCTCGCAGATCGTCAGGACCGCGTGCTGTCTGCGGGATGACCGCGCGCATCGCCCAGCCGCTTGCATCGCCGAGCAACTCGGCCTCAGTGCGGTTGCCTCACTCCGCTCAACGGGGCAGCCGCGCTCGGATCGCCGGGCTGACGTCCACGTCGTGCGGCAGCGCAGCCAGCCCGCCCGCCTCGATGTGCACCCCGTGCGACTGGGCGATGTCCGCCAGGTAGGCCCAGTGCAGTGCCGCTTCTTCCTCGGGGGTGCGGCCCTCGGGTGGTTCGTCGGGGCCGACCACCACGCGCGCGGTCTCCACCATGCCCTGCATGGACTCGTACGCCCAGATGTCGCCGGGACCGCTGGAAGACCAGCCGCGGTCGTCGAGCAGAGTCAGCCGCTGTCCATCGGCGAGCTCGAGTTCGTGCAGCGCTGAGATGGACGTGCGGTGATCGCTGTTGAACTCCGCTCCTGCGGCCTCGTTGATGTCGATGGAGGTGACCAGTCGCTTGGCGGCGTGCATCCCTCCAGCTTTGCTCACGCCCCCCGCGCAGGCCGCATCCGCTCTTGAACAGGACCGCGCCAGGTCTGCGGGATGACCGCGACGTCGCGCGCAGCGCGGGATGAGAGTGAAGTCGCCCGCCCTCTGCGGGGGCGCTGTTCGCTGACCTGGAGCTCGACTGCTCAGGCGTTGCCGCCTGACGTGGAGGTGACCACGGCGGAGGCGTACGTCGGGTCGGGTTCGATGGGGGTGATGACGTCCACCAGGACGCCGTCGGGGGCGGCGAGGATGAAGTGCCGCTGCCCGAACGGCTCGGAGCGCAGGTCCAGCACCGCGGTCAAGGACCCCTCCAGGACGAGTCGGCGGTACTGCTCGTCGACGTCGTCGACTTCGAGGTTGACCAGCAAGGCGCCAGTGGGTCGGCGGTGGGTGGCCGGGACGGTTGCGTGGTTGGCGGCGACGACGCCCAGTTCCCACTGCTGCTTGCGCAGGCTGACGTACCAGTCGACCTCAAAGGTGGTCTCGAAGCCGAAGTGGGTGCGCCAGAAGTGCGCGGTGGCGGCGACGTCGGAGCTGAGCAGGACGGGGTAGGCGCTGGTGATGTGCACGGTGTGCTCCTGACTCGATCGGGGGAGGGAGTGCACTGCTACGCTTACATACAGACAGTTCGTATGTAAATGGTCGTCGATCGGGAGCCGCGGCGGACCGGGGAGGAGCAGGGGTGCGCACCACCAAGGCGCAGAGCGAGGCCACGGCTGCTGCGGTGCTGGACGCTGCGCAGCGCCTGTACGGCGAACGCGGCTACGCCGACGTCGCCCTGGAGGAGATCGCCCGCACCGCCGGGGTCACCCGCGGCGCGCTCTACCACCACTTCGGCAGCCGGGAGGGGTTGTTCACCGCGGTCGTCGAGCGGGTGCAGCAGCAGGTTGCCGAGCGGGTGCAGCAGGCGGCGCAGGCCGCCGGTGAGGACGCCTGGGAACAGCTCGTGGCCGGGTGCCGGGCGTTCCTGCTGGCCAGCACCGCGCAGCAGGTGCGCCGGGTGCTGCTGGTGGAGGCGCCGGCGGTGCTGGGCTGGGCCCGCTGGCGCGAACTGGATGCGCGCCATTCCCGGCGCCTGCTGCACGAGGGGGTGCAGGAGCTGCAGAACGCCGGGCGGTTGCACGACGCCCAGGCGGGGGCGGTGACCGCGGTGCTGTCCGGCGCCATGGATGAAGCGGCTTCCTGGGCCGCGAACGGCCCCGACCCGGCCGCGGCCGTGGACCAGGCGTGGCAGGCGCTGCAGGTGGTACTGGAGGCACTGCGCACCACCCACTGACCGGTCCGCGACACCGACGGGCCGGTCGGCCATGAGCACGCGGACGACGACGTCTTCGCTCGTGGACGGGTGGGCGACCGCTCGCAGATCGGCAGATCCGAGCGGTCGACGACGTCCTGGCCAGCGGGATGACCATGAGGTCGGCGGCAAGAGCGCGCAGTGCCGGGTACCTCTAGGTGTGCGGCACCGGTGGTGTGCGGTGGGGCGACGTCGTCAGCCCGACGGCGGTTCGCCCGCAGATCAGCGCGTGCGGGCCTGCTCCGGTACGCGGAAGTGGGCGCGTTGCGGAGTGTGGTGGTGCTTGGTGGACCACCTGAGCCAGTAGCCGGCCACGATCGCGGCTCCGGTCAGCGTGGCCAGCACGATGCCGGTGCGTGCTTGCGGGTACGCGAACAGCAGCAGGGACAGGCAGATCGCACCGCCCAGTACCAGCAGGGCGGCGGTGGTCTTCTGCAGCACGGGCTCGTTCCCTTCCTCAGGTGGCACTGCGGTCGTCCTTGACGCAGCTGGGACGGTGCCCGCCGGCTTGTTGCCGCGGTCGTAGGTGCGGCGTCGGCACTGCGTGCGTGCGCACCCTGACCGTGATCCACGGGCGCGCCACCTCATCCACCGTAGGCGCCTGGGTTGCAGTCGTCACGGTGGAGCGGAGGTGGGGCGCTGCTTGCGCAGGTCTACGGGGTGTGACGTCCAAAACCGTGAGGTCGCGGCCAGCCATGATCGCGCATGGCCAGCTGCGTGGTCGCTCACCGCGGCTTGCTCGGTAGCGATCGCGTACTTTCCGACCGCTCGACCATCGACATGATCGCGATGTCGCCGACAGCTCAGGGCCGCGCACAACGCGGGATGACCGGGCGCTCGGAACCGCGGCGGGCAGCGGTGCTGCAGGCGGGGGTGAACACGCCGGGGTGGGCCGTCACCGCTCGGGCGTGCCGGCGACGGTGTGCGGCGAGCCCGTCCAGCACCCCCGTGGTGATCTTGCACGGTTGAGCCCTCAAGCGTGCAAGATCACCACGGGAGGGGGCGTCACGACATCGGCATGACCGTGAAGTCCCGTCAGTCGTCGGAGGCGAACAAGCAGATCGCGTCCCACCCGGCCCGGGGACCCCGGCGTCCGGATCCACTCGGGGAGCCGTTCACGTTGCCGGGCCCGTTCCGCCCGCTCGGCGTCGGTGCTGCTGGTGCTCGCGGTTCGCACCGCCTCGATCGCGGGGTCGCGACCCCGGCTGGACCACACCACCAGCGTGCCGCTCGTGGAGGCTCGACGTGGTGACCTCCCGGTCCCGGCCACCGCTCACTGGTAGGACACGAACACCGGTGACGGTTCCACGGCGACGGTCTCGGCCGGGGTGAACGTCGGGTCGTCCTCGTCGAGGAAGTTCTTCCACCCCCACACCAGCCCGGGCGGGCCCTGGGAGGTCAGCACCCCGTAGGTGGCCTCCTTCATCCCCGGTGTGCCGTGGCCGTCGGCGTGCACGACGGTGACGAGCTCGTCCCGGCCGGTGTCCACGGACTCGCGGTCGCGCACCATCGAGGTGCGGAACTGGTGCAGCAGGAACACCTTGCGCGGCAACGCGTTCTCCCGGACCAGCTGCGCCAGCCAGTCGCCGACGGCGTTCACCTCGTCCGCGCCCACCGACCCGATCTGGCGCAGGTGCACCTGCCCGGGCGCCAGCCGCCACTCCGGGTCCAGGGCGAGCCCGACGTGCGGGCGCAGCAGCAGCGACTCGTAGCGCTTCGCCTGGGTGAGGAAGTCGGTGCGGCCCGGCTGCAGGTCCAGGACGACGGCGACACCGGCTGCCCCGGCGGCGTCCACCCACTCCTCCAGCTCGGCCGGGTCGACCTCGTTGGAGTAGTCGCCGTCCGGGCCCGGCGAGCCCGACGCCACCGTCGTGATGATCTCCAGCGTGGGGACCGCCGGCCGCTCGTCCAGGCCGTCGTAGCGGCCCGCCAGCTCCCGGGCGCGCTCCAGGGTGGCCTGCAGCGGCTGCTCGCCCAGCAGCCCCAGGCTCGGTGCCCCCGGGTGCCCGTACAGGGCGATCAGGCGCCGGCCCGCCAGCGGCAGCTGCCCGCCGCCGGGCACCTGCACCCCGGTGACGGCCGTCTCGACGCGGGCGGCGAAGACGTCCTGCGCGGCGAACGCCGGGCCCAGCCCCACCACGTGCTGCGGGGCGGCGGCGTGCAGCGCCTCGACGACGGCGCCGTCGGCGCGGGGATCGCCCGACGGGACGGTCAGCACCTGCGCCCCCACGGCCCGCGCCGTGGCCGCGGCGGCGGCCTCCCACGCGGCCCCGGTCAGCAGCACGACGGTGCTGGTGCCGCCCTGCGAGGTGGCGGGGCGGGGTGCCCCGGCCTCCTGCACGTCCGGGTCGCCGCGCTCGGTCAGCGCCTGCTCGGCCCACGTCGCGGCCACCCCGCCGACGGTGAGCACCTCCTCGGCGCCCAGCCGGCGCACCTCCCCGGCCGTCGCGGCGCCCGGCAGCAGCAGGGGGACGCCCAGCCCGGCCGCCACCGCCGCACCCCGCTCCAGCGCCGCGGGCTCGTCCGCGGCCACCACCACCGACGGGCTGGTCTCCAGCAGGTGGGCGCTGAGCGCCACCGCCGCCTCCGGGCCGGAGGCCGCGGCCAGCAGCGCGCTGCGCCCCGCGGGCCGCGCCAGGACCGCGCCGGACGACGTGGTGGCGGAGGCGGCGGAGCGCTGCCCCGCGCCCGCGTCGTCGCCCTCGCCGGCCGCCGAGGAGGTGCAGGAGGTCAGGGCGAGCGCCAGGACGAGCAGGCCGCTGGCTGTGCGTGCGTGGATGGCGTGCTCCCGGGGGTCGCGGAACGGACCGTTCGCGCACAGCCTGCCAGGTGCCGGCGCTCGCCCACCGCCACCGCGTCGGCTGGCGCGCCGGGCCCCGCGGACGAGACTGGAGCGCGCCCGGCGGCCCCGGCCCCACCGCGACGAGAGGACCCCCACGTGCCCACCTGGTTCATCACCGGCTGCTCCACCGGCCTCGGCCGCTCCCTCGCCGAAGCCGTCCTGGCCTCCGGCGAGAACGCCGTCGTCACCGCCCGCGACGTGGAGCGGGTGCGCGACCTGGAGCAGCAGCACCCCGGCACGGCCCTGGCGCTCGCGCTGGACGTCACCGACCCCGCGCAGGTGGCCGACGCGATGCGCCGGGCCGAGGAGCGGTTCGGCGGCGTCGACGTCCTGGTCAACAACGCCGGGTACGGCTACCGCGCCGCCGTCGAGGAGGGCGACGACGCCGACGTGCGGAGGCTCTTCGACACCCACGTGTTCGGGGCGGTCGCCACGGCCAAGGCGGTGCTGCCCGGCATGCGCGCGCGCCGCTCCGGCGCGATCGTCAACCTCTCCTCCATCGGCGCGCACGTCTGCCCGCCCGGCTCCGGTTACTACGCCGCCGTCAAGGCCGCCCTGGAGGCGCTGTCCACCTCGATGCGCCAGGAGCTGGCGCCGCTGGGGATCAGCGTGACGATCGTCGCCCCCGGCGGTTTCCGCACCGACTTCGCCGGCCGTTCGCTGACGCAGTCCGCCGAGGCCATCGCCGACTACGCCGAGACCGCCGGCAAGCGCCGCAAGGAGAACGACACCGTCCACGGCACCCAGCCCGGCGACCCGGCCAAGGCCGCGCAGGCGATCATCACCGCGGTGCGCTCGCCCGAGCCGCCCGGCCGGCTCTTCCTCGGCGGCGACGCGGTGGAGGCGTTCGGCGGCGTCCTCGACGCCCAGCGCGCGGAGCTGGACGCGTGGCGCGAGCTCAGCACGAGCACCGGCTTCGACGACTGACCCGCCGGGGGGGGGGGCGGGGCGGCGGGGCCCCGGGGGATGAGGCCCCCCCCCCCCCCCGCGCCCCCCCCCCCCCCCCCCCCCCCCCCCCCCCCCCCCCCCCCCCCCCCGCGGTTCTCACCCCTCCCGCGCGCCGCGCAGCCGCTCCATCTCGCGCCGGTCCCGCTTCGTGGGGCGCCCGGCACCGCGGTCGCGGTTGCCGAACGCCCCGAAGAACTCGTCCTTCGGCGGCGGGGGAGGGGAGTTGTCGACGTACGCCTGCGCGGCCACCGGCGCACCGACCCGCTTGGTCAGCGGCTGCACCACCTCGAAGACCTTCTCGTAGCCCTCGGCGCGCACCCGCACCTCGTCGCCGGGCACCACCTTCGTGGCGGGTTTCGCGCGCTCGCCGTTCACGCGCACGTGCCCCGCCTTGACGGCTGCCGCGGCCACCGAGCGGGTCTTGTACAGTCGCACCGCCCAGACCCACTGGTCGACCCTCGTCACGCCCCCACCGCCCGCGTCACGATCCCGCGAGGACCCCGTCGACCAGTTCCTGCGCCTCGGACTGCACCCGGCGCAGGTGGTCGCCGCCCTTGAAGGACTCCGCGTAGATCTTGTACACGTCCTCGGTGCCGGAGGGGCGCGCGGCGAACCAGGCGTTCTCGGTGACGACCTTCAGCCCGCCGACCTTCGCGCCGTTGCCGGGCGCCTCGGTGAGCTTGGCGACGATCCGCTCGCCGGCGAACTCCTCGGCGGTGACCTGCTCGGCGGACAGCTTCGACAGGGTCGCCTTCTGCTCGCGGGTGGCGGCGGCGTCGCTGCGCACGTACTGCGGCGCGCCGTGCTTGGCGGTCAGGTCGCCGTAGTGCTCGCTGGGGGTGCGGCCGGTGGTGGCGATGATCTCCGAGGCCAGCAGCGCCAGCAGGATGCCGTCCTTGTCGGTGCTCCACACCGACCCGTCGCGGCGCAGGAACGACGCACCGGCGCTCTCCTCGCCGCCGAAGCCGACGGAGGAGTCCAGCAGGCCCGGCACGAACCACTTGAACCCGACCGGGACCTCCAGCAGCGTGCGGCCCAGGTCCTGCGCGACGCGGTCGATCATCGAGCTGGACACCAGCGTCTTGCCGATCGCCGCGTCCTCCGGCCAGCCGTCGCGCGTGGAGAACAGGTACTGGATCGCCACCGCGAGGTAGTGGTTGGGGTTCATCAGCCCCGCGTCGGGGGTGACGATGCCGTGCCGGTCGGAGTCGGCGTCGTTGCCGGTGGCGACCTGGAACTCCGAGCGGC
Organism: Kineococcus auxinigenes; assembly: GCF_050871525.1. Lineage (NCBI taxonomy): Bacteria > Bacillati > Actinomycetota > Actinomycetes > Kineosporiales > Kineosporiaceae > Kineococcus > Kineococcus auxinigenes. The sequence continues at coordinate 55,487 of NZ_JBKBCT010000004.1, forward strand.
GGTCGATGAGGGAGTGCATCGCGGACGGGGAGGAGCAGTCCATGCGGATCTTGCCGTCCCAGTCCAGGGTCATGAACCGCCAGGTCGGGTCCACCAGCGGGTTCACGACCGTCAGGTCCAGGCGGTGCCGCTCGGCGATCGCCGCCCAGAACTCCACGCTCGCCCCGCCCAGGGGGTCGGCGCCGATGCGAACCCCGGCGGAGCGGATCGCGTCGATGTCCAGCACGTTCGGAAGGTCGTCGACGTAGGTGCCGAGGAAGTCGTAGCCCTGCGCGGCGGCGCGCGCCCTCGCGAACGGGATGCGCCGCACGCCGTCCAGGCCGGCCTCGAGGTAGGCGTTGGCCTTCTTCGCGATCCACCCGGTGGCGTCGGTGTCGGCGGGCCCGCCGTTCGGCGGGTTGTACTTGAAGCCGCCGTCGCGCGGCGGGTTGTGCGAGGGGGTCACCACGATGCCGTCGGCCAGGCCGGGGCCGGTGGTGCGGATCGAGGAGCCGTCGCGGTTGGCGCGCAGGATCGCGTGCGAGACCGCCGGTGTGGGGGTCCAGCTGTCGCGGTCGTCGACCAGGACGGTGACGTCGTTGGCGGCCAGGACCTCCAGCGCCGAGCTCCACGCCGGCTCGGACAGGGCGTGGGTGTCGCGGCCGAGGAACAGCGGACCGTCGAAGCCCTGCTCGCGGCGGTAGTCCACGATCGCCTGGGTGGTGGCGAGGATGTGCTGCTCGTTGAACGCCCCGTCCAGGCTGGAGCCGCGGTGCCCGGAGGTGCCGAAGGTGACGCGCTGGCCGACGTCGGAGGGGTCCGGGGTCAGCGCGTAGTAGGCCGTCACGACGTGCGCGACGTCGATGAGGTCGGAGGCGTCGGCGTGCTGGCCCGCGCGCGGGTTCGTCATGGTCCCTCTTCCGTGCCGGTGGCGTCCTGGCGTGCGGGTCGATCGTGCACCCGCACCCCTCACCCTGCCAGCCCTCCCCCTCCCACCACCCCGCGGTGATCGAGGAAGTCGCGACTTCCTCGATCACCGCGGGGTGGGGGGAGGGTGGCTGGGGGCGACCTCCAGCAGACAGGTTGCATGAGGCAAGCAGTAGGCGTACCTTGTTGAGAGCCTCAACCATTGAGCGTCTCAACCGTCTCCTCGTGAAGGTCCGCCGCGACCAGCCCCGAGGAGGCCCCCAGTCGCACGCACGATGCAGGAGAACGCATGAGCGCCAGTCCAGCGGCGGTGCCGCCGCACCGCACCACCCACCAGGCGGTGCCGAACGGGCACGGCCCGGGCGAGCCCATGTCGCACCGGCAGATCATGGAGGCCCTCTCGGGCCTGCTGCTGGGCATGTTCGTGGCGATCCTGTCCTCGACGGTCGTCTCCAACGCGCTGCCCACGATCGTCAGCGACCTGGACGGCACCGAGTCCGGGTACACGTGGGTCGTCACCGCGACGCTGCTGGCCACGACGATCTCCACGCCCATCTGGGGCAAGCTGTCGGACCTGTTCTCCAAGAAGGTCCTGATCCAGGTCGCGCTGGTGATCTTCGTGATCGCCTCGGCCGTGGCGGGCCTGAGCCAGAGCATGGGCATGCTCATCGCGATGCGCGCGGTGCAGGGCCTGGGCGCCGGCGGCCTGACCGCGCTGGCGCAGGTGATCATGGCCACGATGATCAGCCCGCGCGAGCGCGGCCGGTACTCCGGCTACCTCGGCGCCGTCTTCGCCCTCGGCACCGTCACCGGCCCGCTCATCGGCGGGGTGCTGACCCAGCACCTGTCGTGGCACTGGTGCTTCTACGTCGGCGTGCCGTTCGCCATCGCCGCGATCATCGTCCTGCAGAAGACCCTGCACCTGCCGGTGGTCAAGCGCGAAGGCGTGCGCATCGACTACCTGGGCGCCGTGCTGCTGGCCGCGGGCGTCTCCTCCCTGCTCGTCTGGGTGTCCCTCGCCGGGCAGCAGTTCGACTGGGGTTCCTGGCAGACCGCCGCGATGGTCGGCGGCGGCCTGGTGCTGCTGGCCCTGACCGTGCTCGTCGAGTCCCGCGCCGCCGAGCCGATCATCCCGCTGCGCTTCTTCCGCAACCCCACCGTCGTGCTCTCCGCGCTGGCCAGCCTCTTCGTCGGCGTGGCGATGTTCGGCGGGACGGTGTTCCTCAGCCAGTACTTCCAGCTCGCCCGCGGCGAGACCCCCACGATGTCCGGCCTGCTGACGCTGCCGATGATCATCGGACTGTTCCTGTCGTCGACGATCGCGGGCCAGTTCATCACCCGCACCGGCCGCTGGAAGGGCTGGATCGTCGCCGGTGGCGTCCTGCTGACCGCCGGCCTGGGCCTGATGGGCACCGTCGAGTTCGACACGAACTACTGGATCGTCGCGGTCTGGATGCTCTTCGTCGGCGTGGGCGTCGGCGCGATGATGCAGAACCTCGTGCTCGCCGTGCAGAACATCGTCGCCCCGCAGGACCTCGGGTCGGCCAGCTCCTTCATCGCCTTCTCCCGCACCCTCGGCGGCGCCATCGGCGTCTCCGCGCTGGGCGCCGTCCTCGCCCACCGCGTGACCGACCACCTGACCGACGGCCTGCGCGCCGCGGGCATCGACCCGGCCGCGGCGAGCGGCAGCGGCGACGGCGTACCGGACCTCTCGGCGATCCCCGAACCGGTGCGCGGCATCGTCCAGGCCGCCTACGGCTCCTCCGTCGCGGACGTGTTCCTGGTCGCCGCCCCCTTCGCGCTGATCGCGCTGGTCGTCAGCTTCTTCTTCAAGGAGGTCGCCCTGCGCGGGCAGGGCTCCACCCCCGAGCCCGTGCCGGCCGCCGCGGGTGCGAGCGGCCCGGCCGCCGCCGCGCAGCAGGACCAGCGGTGGTCCGTGCCCGCCGCCCAGCGCGACGGTGCGGCCGACGGCACGCTCGACGGTGCGGTCGACGGCGCGCCCGTCGCGGCGTCCGCCACCGTGCTGCCGCAGGCGGAGCTGAGCGGGCCTGCCGTGACCGGCACGGTCCGCAGGCACGGCGGGCAGCCGCTGGCCGACGCGGTGATCACCCTGGCCGACCAGACCGGTCAGCAGGTCGCCCGCACCCGCACCGACGAGCAGGGCCGCTACGAGCTGCGCCCGGCGACCGGGGGCACCTACCTGCTCATCGTGGCCGCCGCCCACCTCTCGCCCTCGGCGACGCTGGTCCCCGTCGCGGACCGGCCCGTGACCCGCGACGTGGTCCTGGCCGGGCGCGCGGTGATCACCGGGCGCGTGCTGGTCCACGACCCCGCCTCGGGGGAGGACCGCGGCGCGGGTGCCGCGCTGGTGACGCTGACCGACGTCACCGGGCAGGTCGTCGGCTCCGCCCGCAGCGGTGCCGACGGCGGCTACGCCTTCGAGTCCCTCACGGGCGGCGCCTACGTCCTCACCGCCCAGGCCGAGGCGCGCCGGCCCGTGGCCCGCGCCGTCGACGTGCCCGACGCGGGGGCGCTGGCCTGCGACCTGCTGCTGTCCGGCGGCGGGCGCCTGACCGGCACCGTCGTGGCGGCCGGTGACGGCCGGCGGCTGCGCGACGCGACCGTCACCCTGGTCGACGCCGACGGCGGCGTGGTGGCCGTGGCGAGCACCGACGGCAACGGCGAGTACGGCTTCGAGGACCTCGCGGCCGGGCACTACACGCTCACCGCCGCCGGCTACGCCCCCGTGGCCACCGGTGTCGACGTCGCCGAGGACGCGGTCTGCGCGGTGCGGGTCGTCCTCGGCGGCGAGCAGGACGGCGGCGCCGTGAGCGCCGCGGCCGGCGCACCGGGGGAGCAGCGCTGATGTTCGGACGACGACGACGCGCCCACCCGGGTGCCCACCGCACGCAGGAACCGCGCCCCGCGGCCCCTCCCGCCGCACCGGTCACCGCGCTCGATCCGGTCTCCGCGCCCGCTCCGGCCGCGGAGACCGTCGCGGGGCGCGTGACGGGCACCGGGCGGGTGCTGACCCGGGAGGGCTGGCCCGTGCCCGGGGCCGCGATCACCCTGCTCAGCGCCGACGGCACCCAGAGCGCGCGCACCGTCACCGGCGCCGACGGCACCTTCACCCTGCCCCCCGCACCCGCCGGGGCGGCGACCCTCCTGGTGGCCGCCCCGGCCCACGAACCCCGTGCCAGCGCCGTCGTGGTGCCGGCCGAGGGCGCCTGGCGCACCGGCGAGGTGCGCCTGCGCCGCACCGGCGGCAGCCAGGACGTGCCCCCGCCGGGGGTGTGGGTCGTCGACACCGCCCACTCCTCCATCACCGCCACCGCCCACCACCTGGGCATCTCCGCGGTGCACGGGCGCTTCACCCGCTTCACCGGCACCATCACCGTGCCCGCCGGCGACGTCGGCGCCTCCAGCGTGGACGTGAGCATCGAGGCGGGTTCCATCGACACCGGCAACGCCCAGCGCGACGAGCACCTGCGCGCCCCCGACTTCCTGGACGTCGCCCGCTTCCCGCAGGTGCGCTTCCACGCCACCGGCGTGCAGCGCACCTGCGGAGGGCGCTGGGTGCTCCCCGGGCAGCTGACGCTGCTGGAGACCACCCGCCCGGTGCAGCTGGAGCTGACCTACACCGGGTCCGGACCGGACCCCTGGGGCGGCACCCGCGCGGCCTTCTCCGCCACCACCGAGCTGCACCGCGACGACTTCGCGATGAACTGGAACCGGGCCGTGGGCATCGGCGTGGCCGTCTTCGGCACCACCTTGAAGATCGCCATCGACGTCCAAGCCGTCCTGCAGCAGGGCTGAACGGCGGTGCAGCAGCCGACGGCGCCCACCACCGGGTGGCGGGGCGCGCCACCGGGGGAGCACGTGCCCGACGACGGGGGCGAGGACGAGGGTGCGGCCGGGGCGGGGGGCATCCCCCGGGAGGTGCTCGCCGCCCTGGAGGAGGAGATGGCCGTCCGCTCGCAGCTGCGCCGGGCCCGCGCCCGCGAGCTCGCGCACCTGCTGCACCCCCGGCTCGACCCCACGGCCGTGCCGCTGATCGGCGTGCTCGGCGCCTCCGGTGCGCTGCGCCCCTCGGACCTGGTGCGCGCCCTGCACCTGGACGCCTCCACGGTCAGCCGCCAGATCACCGCCGTCGAGCGGCTGGGGCTGGTCACCCGCGTCCCCGACCCCACGGACGCCCGCGCCCGGCTGGTCGACCTGACCGCCCAGGCGCGCGAGCAGTTCACCGCGTACCGCGACGAGCAGCTCGACCACTGGGAGCACTCGTTCCGCGGGTGGTCCGCCGACGACGTCCAGCAGCTCACCCGGTTGCTGCGCCGCCTGCGCGAAGGGCGCTGACGGGGGTCCCGGACCCGAGCCGCACCAGTGCGACCCGCGGGTCGTGCACCGCCCACCCGGCCTGCGCGCAGGTCACGAGAGAATCAGGTCAACCGCGTGCCCGTCCTGGCCCAGCTCCCCGCCCTCGCCGCAGCCGCACCCGCCGCCACCGCCACCGTGCTGCCGCAGTGGCTCGAACCCGCGTCGCTGCTGGCCACCCTCGGCGGGTGGGCGTTGTGGGGCGCCGCCGCCGTCGTGTTCGCCGAGTGCGGGCTCCTCGTCGGTTTCCTCCTGCCCGGCGACTCGCTGCTGTTCACCCTCGGGTTGTTCCAGCACCAGGGCGTGGTCCCGCAGCCCTTGTGGCTGGTGTGCGCGGTGCTGTCCGCGGCGGCCTGGGCCGGCAACGCGTGCGGGTACGAGATCGGGCGCAGGGCCGGGCCGGCGATCTTCGAGCGGCCGGGTTCGCGGGTCCTCAAACCGCAGCACGTCGAGCGGACCCGGCGCTTCTTCACCGACCACGGGCCGCGGGCCGTCGTCCTGGCCCGTTTCGTGCCGGTCGTGCGGACCTTCATCACCGTGGCCGCCGGCGCGGGTCGCATGCCGCGCCGCACCTTCTTCGTCTACTCGGGCATCGGGGCCGTGGGGTGGGCCGCCGGGATCACGCTGCTCGGCCACGCCCTGGGCGGCGTCCCGGTCATCCGGGACAACGTCGAGCTCGGCCTCGGGCTGCTCGTCCTGCTGGTGCTCGTCCCCGTCGGTGTCGCCCGCCTGCGCCGGCGGAGCGCCGTCAGCCGGCGCCGGTGACGGGAACCATCGCCGAGCGGTTCCTGTCCCAGACGCGCGGGCGGCGCTCGGCGTACCGGGTCGCGAGCGTCTCGCGGACCTGCTCGAACGTCAGGCCGGGTTCCGCCAGCCGGTGCTCGCCGCTCTCCTCGAAGCGGTCCTCCTCGAAGCAGTAGGCGACCTGGTCCAGGGCGTTCATCTGCCGGACGGTGATCAGCTCGTCCACCAGGACGTCGGCGGGGCGGTCCGCGTCCGGGTGGAGCCGCCGGGCGGCGGCCAGGAACTCCTCACCGCGCGCGGTGTCCGTGAAGGTGAAGTCGGCGCTGCCGCCGCGCCCGTCGTCGCTGACCAGCCCGAAGCTCTGCCCGTGGCGCAGCAGGTCGCAGGACCAGGCGAACCCGTCGCCCGAGGGGCGTTCCTGGTAACCGCTGACGCTGTAGCGCTGGTGGGGGTGGCTGGCGGGCAGGGGCACGGGGCGGCCTCCTCGGACGGCGGAGCTGACGCAGGCATCGTCGGCCAGGTCCCCCCGCCCCGCCAGCCGCGCGGGTTCCGCGCGGCCCGCTCGCCGTACCGGCCGACCGCCCCCGGCGTGCACGAGCGCCCGGACCGTCGACGGGGTCTTCGGGCAGATGGGTGTCCTCCTCCTCGAGGAGGAGGGCCGACGCGTCCTGATCTCGTCCTCGAGCAGGTCCTCGCGCTGCGCGAACGCTCCTAGCGTCGCTGTCGACGGGCCGATGAGCGTCGGCGCGGTCGAGGACGAGGAGGACGCATGATCACGGCTGAGGCGCTGACGAAGCGCTACGGGACGACGACGGCCGTGGACGAGTTGTCGTTCACGGCGCAGCCGGGGATGGTGACCGGGTTCCTGGGCCCGAACGGTGCGGGGAAGTCCACCACCATGCGGATGGTCCTCGGCCTGGAACGTCCGACGGCCGGGACGGTCACGGTCGACGGGCACCGGTACGCCGACCTGCCCGCGCCGCTGCACGCGATCGGCGCGATGCTCGACGCCCGATCGGTGCACCCCGGCCGCACGGCCTTCCGCCACCTGCTGGCCCTGGCCCGCACCCACGGGATCCCGCGGTCCCGGGTGGACGAGGTCATCGGGTTGACCGGGCTGGAGCCGGTCGCCGGAAAGCGGGTCAAGAGCTTCTCCCTCGGCATGGGGCAGCGGCTCGGGATCGCGGGCGCGCTCCTGGGAGATCCTGGAACGCTGGTGCTCGACGAGCCGGTCAACGGCCTCGACCCCGACGGGGTGCTGTGGGTGCGCACGTTGGTGCGGGACCTGGCCGACGAGGGCCGCACGGTGTTCCTGTCCTCCCACCTCATGCACGAACTGGCGCTGTGCGCGGACCGGGTCGTGATCATCGGCCGTGGCCGACTGCTGGCCGACGCCTCGATCCAGGAGGTCCTGCAGCGTTCCCAAGGGGCCGGTCTGGTGCGCGTGCGCACCACCGAACCCGAGGCCCTGGCGCGGGCGCTGGTGCAGCTCGCGGCCGACGTGGCCCCGCAGCAGGACGGTGTCCTGCACGTGCGGGGTGTCTCGGTCGAGGAGGTCGGGGTCGCGGCCGGCCGGGCCGGTGCGGCCGTCCTCGAACTCGCGGCCGAGGTCGGTTCGCTGGAGGCGGCTTACCTGGAACTCACGAGCGGTTCCGTGCAGTACCACGCAGGAGGTTCCCGGTGAACGCCTCCTTGAGCTCTCCCGCACGGCGCGCGGCCACGACGCGCTCCGGTCCGTCCTTCGCGCGGGTCGTCGTCGCGGAGTGGACGAAGCTCCTGAGCGTGCGGTCCTCGACCGTGATCGCCGTGGTCACGGTGGCTGTGACGGGGCTCCTGACGCACTTGTTCGCCAGCTCCTCGTCCGGTGACCCGGGTTTCGTCCCGACGCGGCACCTGACGGAGGCGCTGCCGTTGGCCTTCCTCGGCCCGCTGGTCCTGGGCGTGCTCGTCGGAACCGGCGAGTTCAGCACGGGGACCTTCCGCTCGACGTTCGCCGCGGTGCCGCGACGAGTGCCGGTGCTGGCCGCGCAGGCACTCGTCACGGTCGGGTTCGTCCTCCCGGTCGCTGTGCTGACCGTCGGTGCGGCGGTGCTCGGCATCCTGCCCGCGGCGGCGTCGCGGGACACGGTCCCCGATCTGCACGGCGCCGGGATCCCGCAGATCCTCCTCGGATCGGTGTGCTACCTCGTCGGCACGGCCCTGCTCGGCCTGGCGATCGGGGCGCTGCTGCGCCGTCCGGTGCCCGCTCTGGTCACCGCGTTCGGCCTGCTGGTGATCGCGCCCATCGTGCTGTCCCTCGCGGTGGACTTCGCCACCGACCCGCTGGAGTCTTCGACGCCGGGGACCACGCCCCTCGGGACGGCGGCGGTGAACACGGTGGACACCTTCACGCCCGCGGGCGCCTCGGGGGTGCTGACGAACCCGGACGGCGGTGGGCTCGACGGGGCTCCCGACATCGGGGTGCGAGGGGCCGCGCTGGTGCTGGCCGCCTGGGTGGCGGTTCCACTGGCCGCGGCCGCGTACCGGTTGCGTCGTCGTGACCTCGCTTGAGGCCGGTGTGGAGGTCGGTGTGGTGCAGCACGGTGCGGTGACCCCGCCCCGGGTGCTGCACGCGGAGTGGACGAGGCTCGCGAGCCTGACCTCGACGTCGTGGGTCGTCATCGGCACGGTCGTCGCCGCGAGCTCACTGGCGTTCGGTCTGGGTCTGTTCGTCGGGCCGGGGGATGCGGTGACCGGAACGTCCCTGGCCGCTTCCGGGAGCCTGCTCGCCCAGCTCGGAGTGCTGGTCCTCGGTGTACTGGTGGGGACCGGGGACTTCGCCACCGGTACGTCCCTGGCGACGTACGCCGCGGTGCCCCGCCGCCTGCCGGTGCTCGTCGCGCAGATCGTCGTCGTCGCTGCGGTGGCGCTGGTCACCGCGGTGGTGGCCCTCGCAGCATCGGTGCTCGTGACCACCCCCGCGCGCACTGGTTCCGGCGTCTCCTGGGAACTGGCGGACCCGGCGACCCTGCGCGCAGCAGCGGGGTACGTGCTGTTCCTGATGGGCGCCGCGGTGTGCGGGGTCGGTCTCGGGGCGCTGCTGCGCCGGCCGCCGGCCGCGCTGACGACGGGGGTGCTGCTGTTCGTCGTGGTCGATCAGGTGCTGGCCGCCAATCCCGGGCGGGTCACCGACACGGTCCGGGCGCTGCTGCCGGGCAGCGGCACCCGCCTGTTCGCCGACGACGCCCAGCTCGCCGCCTCGGCCGCAGGGGGTGGTCCCGACCTCGGGGCGTGGGGTGGTGGGCTGATCCTCAGCGTCTGGTGCGTCGTCCTGGTACTCCTCGCCGGGTACCGGCTCGCCCGCCATGACATCACGTGACCGATCGACCGACCCGCCGCCTCGGACGGGAGCCGGTGGCGACCGGTGGGAGGGTGTGGAGGTGACCACCTCGCGCGCCGACGACGCGGAGCGGACCAGCGGCCCGCCGGCCTTCACGGCGTCGCAGGTGCAGCAGCAGACGACCTCCGACCGGCTGCTGGCCGCCCACCCGTGGCTCGCCCACGCGGCTCTGGTCGCGGTGGTGCTGCTGCTCGGGGCGTCCACCGCGGTCCTGGCCGAGGAGACGGTCCGGGGGGCCACGGCCCTCGGGCTGTTCCTGCCCGGTGCCCCCGTGGAGCACCTGGTCGCGAGGGCGTGGCCGGCCGGGGCGGTGCTGGGGGCGCTCGTGCTGGTCGCCCGGCGGTGGCGGCCGCTGGCGGTCACGGCGGTGCTGACGGTGCTGGCGGTCCTGTCGCTGCGGGTGGCGGGGGTCCTCGGGGTGCTGGGGTTCTGCCTGGCGTGGGGGCTGCGCGCCGTGGCCGCCCGGCACAGCGCCCGCACCGCCTGGATCACCGGCGCGTCGGTGCTGGTGGTCGTGACGATCGCCGCGTGGTGGTGGCAGGTCATCGGGCTCGTCGAGATCGTGTCCTGGAACGGGGCTCACACCCTCGTCCCGGTGGACAGCCCACCGGTCCGGCAGTTGACCGAGCCCGAGTTCTCGGCGGGGAGCCGCTCGTTGACGGTGCTGCTGCTGCTCACGCTGCTGGTGCTGGGCGGCGTGACGGGTGCCGGCGTGCAGGCCCGCCGCGTGCACGCGCACGACCTCGCGCTGCGCTACGCGGCGATGGCCCGCGAGCGCGACACCAGCGCGGCCCTGGCGCGCTCGGCCGAGCGCGCCAGGATCGCGCGTGAGGTGCACGACATCGTCGCTCACAGCGTCTCGGTGATGGTGGCCCTCTCCGACGGTGCGGCCTCCGCCCTCGACCGTGCTCCGGAGGCTTCGCGCCAGGCCCTCGCCGAACTGTCGAAGACGGGCCGGGAGGCCCTCGACGACATGCGCAGCGTCCTGGGTTCACTGCGACCGGCCGATGCCGATGCCGTCGTCGAGCGCGGCGGAGCGGCGTTGCCGACGGCGCCGACGGAGACGGACCTGCACGCGGTCGTCGATCGCTTCCGCGCCGCTGGTCTGCCCTTGACGACCAGCGGTCTCGAGACGCCGTTGCCGTCCGACACCGCGCTGCGCCTGGCCGTCGTGCGCATCGTCACCGAGGGACTGACCAACGTGCTGCGGCACGCGCCGGGGACCCCGTCCGCTGCTGTCGCGCTGCGGTGCACCGGCACGGTCGTCGAGGTCGAGATCGTCGACGCCGGCGGCACCCGCGCGGGGAGCGACCGCGGAACCCACCGCGGCCTCATCGGCATGCGTGAACGCGCCGCGCTCCTCGGCGGCCACGTCCAGGCCGGCCCCGGGGACGCGGGTGGCTGGCGGGTCCGGGTCGTGCTGCCGACCGGCGGATCGAACGAGGAGGACCGCCCGTGACGACCGTGCTGCTCGTCGACGACCAAGCCCTGCTGCGCATGGGCTTCCGGCTGGTCATCGAGTCCGAACCCGACCTCGAGGTGGTCGGTGAGGCGTCCGACGGTGCCGTCGCGCTGGAGCAGGTCCGCGCGCTGGCCCCGGACGTCGTCCTGATGGACGTCCGGATGCCCGGGGTGGACGGCATCGAAGCCACCCGGCGCATCGCCGCGGAGCACCCCTCCTCGCGGGTCCTGGTGCTGACCACGTTCGACGTCGACGAGTACGCCTTCGCCGCGCTGCGGTCCGGGGCCAGCGGTTTCCTCGTCAAGAGCGCGGAACCCGCTGAACTCGTCGAGGCGATCCGGATCACCGCCTCGGGCAGTTCCGTCGTGGCACCACGCGTCGTGCGGCGCATGCTCGACCTGTTCGCCCCGCAGCTGCCGACCACGACGGGGGAAGCGTGCGAGGACGGCCCGGACCCCCGGTTGCGGTCCCTGACGCCGCGCGAGCTCGACGTCCTGCGGTGCATCGCCGAAGGGTTCTCCAACGCCGAGATCGCCGAGCGCCTCGTCCTGTCCTTGACCACCGTCAAGACCCACGTGGGGAACGTCCTGGCCAAGCTGGGGCTGCGTGACCGGGTGCAGGCGGTCATCGCGGCGTACGAGTTCGGGCTCGTCGGGTCGGGCGGCCGGAGGGACGGGTCGTCCTGACGCCGCGTCGAGGCGGAGCCCGGTGGCCCGGTGCCCTCGGGCACGTCCCGACGTCGTGCACCCGTCGCCGACGGGTCGCTGGGCGCGGGTCGGGGTGAGCTCGCCGCGCGCGGACGGGAGAACCCGTTGATGAGCCCGAACTGCCGGGCATGGCCTCGCCGCGTGGAGGCGACCGGACCTCGTCCCCCGCCGACAGGAGCGGTGGCCGCGCTCGCCCTCGCCGGCTGCGCCGCCCTCGCGCTCGGCGCCGCTGAGGTGGTCGGGTTCACGAGCGAGAGCGCCGAGCAGCTCTTCACCGCCCTGTGGGTCCTCGGCTGGGTGCTCCTGGCCTGGGCGGTGGTCATCGGCGGGACCTGCGTGGTCCAGCTCGTCCGCCGGCTCGTCCGTCGACGTGGAACGGCGTGGCCGGAGGCCCTGCTCCTCGTCGCGGGAGCCGCTGTCGTCGTCGCCGTGGTCCGCGCCCACCCCCTGTGGGGGAGCGGCTCGGGCGCGGGGTAGCGGTCACGTCGCACAGGCGCTGGTCACGTCGCGCAGGCGCTGGTCACCGAGCGGCCGAGGTGGCTCCGAGGGCGTGCACAGCACCGTGCCCGCCGGGATCTCGGAGTCGACGCGCTCGTCCCGGAGCGCGTCGAGCTGGTCGAGCCGCGCGAGGGCTCGCACCGCTCGTCGCCGATCGGTCAGGGGGTGGGGGAAGCGACGGGGGTCCCGCGCGGTTGGGGAGGACGTGCGTGACGTCCGGGTGAGCCCAGCGGTGACGGTGCCGGCCACCGAGCTCACCGAGCGGTTCTCCCGCGCCGGCGGGCCCGGCGGGCAGGGCGTCAACACCACCGACTCGCGCGTGGAGCTGGTCTTCGACCTGGCCGGTTCCGAGGCGTTCCCCGAGAACCTGCGCCGGCGCGCGCTGGACCGGCTGTCCTCGCGCTTGAGCGGTGGCGTCCTCACGGTCGTGGCCAGCGAGCACCGCTCGCAGCTGCGCAACCGCGAGGCCGCCCTGGAGCGCCTGCGCGAGCTGCTGCGGGACGCGACCGCCCCCGCGCCGCCGCAGCGGCGCGCCACCCGCCCCACCCGCGGCTCGCAGCGCCGCCGCCTGGACGGCAAGCGCCGCCGCGGCGACGTCAAGCGGCTGCGCCGCAGCACCGACGACTGACCCCGCCGCGCACCGGTGAGTCCCGGTGCCGCGCGTGGTCCACCCCCCGAGGGGGCGCCCGGCGACGGGGTGCCCGACGGCGGAGGAGGACGCGGTGCACGAGCTCGTGGTGGTGGAGAACGTCTCGCTGGACGGGGTCGCCCAGGGGCCGGGCAGGCCCGACGAGGACACCCGCGGAGGTTTCGACCTCGGCGGGTGGGCGACCCGCCTGCTGGCCGAGGACCCCGAGGCGGTGCGGGCGGCGATGGGCGGCCGGGGTGCGACGGCGGCGATGCTGTTCGGCCGGCGCACGTACCGCGACCTCGTCGGGCACTGGCTGAGCACGGACGAGCCGAACCCGTTCACCGACGTGCTGCGCCGCACGCCGAAGTTCGTGGCCTCCCGCTCCGCCGACCCCGAGGGCGGTGTGCCGTGGCCGGCGTCCACCCTGCTGACCGGGGAGGCCGTGCGGACCGTCGCGGAGCTGAAGGGGCGCGGGAACGGTCAACTCGTCGTCCTCGGCAGTCTCGCCCTCGTGCGCGACCTCACCGCCGCCGGGCTCGTCGACCGGTTCGTGCTCACCACGCTGCCCGTGGTGCTCGGCCGCGGCACCAGGTTGTTCGAGGGCACCGCGCTCGACCTGGACGTCGAGTCCAGCACGACCACGGCCGCCGGGACCGTCGTGGCGACCCACCGGGTGCGGCGCACCCGCTGAGCGCTGCCCCTGCGGGTTCAGGTGTACTCGGTGCCCCCGGCGATCCCGAAGAACTCCTCCAGGGTCGCCGCCCGCCGCTGCGCGACCTGCTCCACCAGGTCCCGGCCCACCCACCGGTAGTGCCACGGCTCGTACGCGTACCCCGTGACCTCGGTGAGCCCGGCGGGGTAGCGCAGCAGGAACCCGAAGGCGCCCGCGCGCTGCGCGAGCCAGCGCCCCTCCGTGGTGTCCTGGAAGCAGCCCCGCAGCCCGCACCCCGGTTCGGTGCCGCTGCCGAAGTCGACGGCGAGGCCGGTCTGGTGCTCGCTGTGGCCCGGGCGCGCGGAGACGCTCTCCGCGGCGGCGAGCCCGTCGCGCCGCACGGCCCGCTCGTGCACCGCGCGCTGGTGCTCGCGCGATCGGTACCCGCTGGTGATCCTCAGGTCCACGCCGTCGGCGCGCGCGGCGCCCAGCAGCGCGGTGAGGTCGGGGCTGACGACGGCTGCGACCTCCTCGCCCCCGACCGTCGCCAGTTCCGCGGGGGCGTAGTCCGCAGGGTCGATCGGGTGCTTCTTGTTGACCACCACCCACGGGCTGGCCGCGTCGGTCGTCGACGGTGCCGCCGCCCCCGCGGCAGCGGGTTCCGCGGGGGCGGCGGGGGGCGAGGCCGGGGAAGAGGCAGGGGAACCCGCCGGGTCCGTCCCCGCGGCGGCCCGGTCGCCGCCCCACCGCGACCACCCGACCCCTGCGCCGGTGCCGGTCAGCACGACACCCGCCAGCAGGGTGCGGCGGGCCACCACGGCGCGGTGGCCGTAGCGGCGCCGCCCGTCGGGCAGGCGGTCGGCGGCGAAGGGCGAGGGCACGTCAGCGCGCCGCGCCGACGTAGGCGGCGAGGTGCTCACCGGTGAGCGTGGAGCGGGCGGCCACGAGGTCGGCGGGGGTGCCCTCGAAGACGACGCGGCCGCCGTCGTGACCGGCGCCGGGGCCGAGGTCGATGACCCAGTCGGCGTGCGCCACCACCGCCTGGTGGTGCTCGACGACGACGACCGACGTGCCGGAGTCGACGAGCCGGTCCAGCAGACCCAGCAGCTGCTCGACGTCGGCGAGGTGCAGGCCCGCCGTCGGCTCGTCCAGGACGTACACGCCACCGGGCTCGGCCGTGTGCACGGCCAGCTTCAGCCGCTGCCGCTCGCCCCCGGACAGCGTGGTGAGCGGCTGGCCCAGGGTGAGGTAACCCAGCCCGACGTCGGCCAGCCGGCCGAGGACCCGGTGCGCGGCCGGCGTGCGGGCCTCACCGGCCCCGAAGAACTCCAGGGCCTCGCTCACCGGCATCGCGAGGACCTCGCTGATGTCCTTGCCGCCCAGGCGGTGCTCCAGCACCGACGCCTGGAACCGCCTGCCCTCGCACTCCTCGCAGGTGGTGGCGACCCCGGCCATCACCACCAGGTCGGTGTACACGACGCCGGCGCCGCCGCAGGTGGGGCAGGCGCCCTCGGAGTTGGAGCTGAACAACGCCGGTTTCACGCCGTTCGCCTTCGCGAACGCCTTGCGGACCGGGTCCAGCAGGCCCGTGTACGTGGCCGGGTTGCTGCGCCGGGAACCGCGGATCCCGCCCTGGTCGATGGAGACCACGCCCGCGCCCGCGGGCAGGGACCCGTGCACCAGGGAGCTCTTGCCGGAACCCGCGACGCCGGTGACGGCGACCAGAACCCCCAGCGGGACGTCGACGTCCACGTCGCGCAGGTTGTGCGTGCTCGCGCCGCGCACCTGCAGCGCGCCGGTCGGGGTGCGCACCGAGCTCTTGAGGGCGGCGCGGTCGTCGACGTGGCGGCCCGTGGTGGTGCCGCTGGCCCGCAACCCCTCCACGGTGCCCTCGAAGCAGACGGTGCCGCCCGCCGTCCCGGCGCCGGGACCGAGGTCCACGACGTGGTCGGCGATCGAGATCACCTCGGGCTTGTGCTCCACCACCAGCACCGTGTTCCCCTTGTCCCGCAACCGCAGCAGCAGGGCGTTCATCCGCTGCACGTCGTGCGGGTGCAGGCCGGTGGTGGGCTCGTCGAAGACGTACGTGACGTCGGTGAGCGCCGAACCGAGGTGGCGGATCATCTTGACGCGCTGCGCCTCACCGCCCGACAGCGTCCCCGACGGCCTCTCCAGCGAGAGGTACCCCAGCCCGATCGCCGTGAACGAGTCCAGGGTGTGCTGCAGCGAGGCCAGCAGCGGCGCCACAGAACCGTCGTCGAGGGCGCGGACCCACTCGGCCAGGTCGCTGATCTGCATCGCGCAGGCGTCCGCGATGCTGATCCCGGCGACCTTCGACGAGCGGGCGCCCTCGTTCAGCCGGGTCCCGGCGCACTCCGGGCAGGTCGTGAAGGTCACCGCTCGTTCCACGAAGGCCCGCACGTGCGGCTGCAGCGCGTCGACGTCCTTGGACAGCATCGACTTCCGGATCTTCGGGATCAGCCCTTCGTAGGTGAGGTTGATGCCGTCCACCTTGATCTTGGTGGGTTCCTTGTGGAGGAGGTCGTGCAGCTCCCGCTCGGTGTACTCGCGGATCGGCTTGGCGGGGTCCAGGAACCCGGACCCGCTGTAGATGCGCCCGTACCAGCCGTCCGCGCTGTAGCCGGGGATCGTGAACGGGCCCTCGTCCAGCGACTTGGTGTCGTCGTAGAGCTGGGTCACGTCGATGTCGGTGACGCTGCCGGTGCCCTCGCAGCGCGGGCACATGCCACCGGTGACCGTGAACTCGCGCCGCTCCTTCACGGTCTCGCCGCCGCGCTCGAACGTCACCGCACCCGCCCCGCTGATGGAGGCGACGTTGAAGGAGAACGCCTTGGCCGAGCCGATGCGCGGCTGCCCCAGCCGGCTGAACAGGATGCGCAGCAGGGCGTTCGCGTCCGTGGCGGTGCCGACCGTGGAACGGGGGTCGGCGCCCAGGCGCCGCTGGTCCACGACGATCGCCGTCGTCAGCCCTTCCAGCACGTCCACGTCGGGCCGCGCCAGCGCCGGCATGAAGCCCTGCACGAACGTGCTGTACGTCTCGTTGATCAGGCGCTGCGACTCCGCCGCGATCGTGGCGAACACCAGCGAGCTCTTGCCCGACCCGGAGACGCCGGTGAACACCGTCAGCCGGCGCTTGGGGATCTCGACGCTGACGTCGCGCAGGTTGTTCTCCCGCGCGCCGAGCACGCGGATCCAGTCGTGGGTGTCCGCGGGGTGTGCCGGTGCGCTCGCGCTCCCGGCCGTGCTCTCGGCCGTGCTCCCGGCCGTGCTCTCGACCGTGCTCATGGCGTCTCCGATCCGCCGGCCGGTCGAGGCCGGCCGGCTCCTGGGGCGGCAGCGGGGCTGTCCGCACCACCCTGCCGCGCACGGGGGCGCGGGGGAAGGGCCTGCGCAGCGGAACGCGCCCGCTCCCGCCCCTGGAGCGTGTGCCATCGTGGCGGCCGTGTCAGCAGCGATCCGCTCCCGCGCAGCGCGCGGGGGCCCCGTCCGGCGTGGTGGTCTCGGCGCGGGGGTGCGCGGGCCCGGGCGGGCGGTGGTCGTGGGCTTCGCGGTCGCGGCGCTGGTGGGCACCGGCTTGCTGTCCCTGCCCTGGGCGACGGCGGCGGGGCAGCGGGCGCCGTGGAGCGACGCCCTGTTCACCGCGGTCTCGGCGGTGTGCGTCACCGGCCTGGCCACCGTGGACACCGGCACCTACTGGTCCGCCTTCGGGCAGGTCGTCATCCTGCTGCTCGTCCAGACCGGCGGCCTGGGCTTCATGACGCTGGCCAGCCTGCTGGCGCTGCTGCTCTCGCACCGCCTCGGGCTGCGGGCGCGCCTGCTGGCGCAGACGGAGACGAAGACCCTGTCGGCCGGCGACGTGCGGCGCGTCATCGCCCGCATCGTCGCCTTCAGCCTCGTCACGGAAGCCGTCCTGGCCGTCGTGCTGACCGTCCGCTTCGCCACCGCCCACGGTTTCCCGCCGCTGCGGGCCGCCTGGTACGGCGTCTTCCACGCCGTCTCCGCGTTCAACAACGCCGGTTTCGGCCTGCACGCCGACAGCCTGGTGCGCTACGCCTCCGACGCCCTGGTCTGCCTGCCGATCGCGGCCGCCGTGATCCTCGGCGGGCTCGGCTTCCCCGTGGTCTTCGAACTGGCCCGCTCCTGGCGGCGCCCGCGCAGCTGGTCGGTGCTGACCCGCATCACCGTGCTGCTCACCGTCGTCCTGCTCGTGCTGGGCACCCTCGCGCACGTCCTGCTGGAGCGCACCAACCCCGCCACGCTGGGCGGCCGGGGCCCCGGCGCCACCGTGCTGGCCGCGTTCTTCGCCTCGGCGATGGCGCGCACCGCCGGCTTCAACAGCCTCGACATCGCCGCCCTGCGCCCCGAGACGCTGTTCGCCACCGACGTCCTGATGTTCATCGGCGGCGGCAGCGCCGGAACCGCCGGCGGCATCAAGGTCACCACCTTCGGGGTCCTGGCGTACGTGCTGTGGGCCGAGGTGCGTGGCGACACCGACGTCGAGGTCGGCCGACGCCGCGTGCCGGCCACCAACCAGCGCCAGGCGCTGGCCGTCGCGCTGCTCGGGGTGGGCCTGGTGACCGCCTCGACCCTGGCCCTGCTGGTCCTGTCCGAGGAGGAGTTCTACCGGGTGCTCTTCGAGGCGGTCTCGGCGTTCGCGACCGTCGGGCTGTCCACGGGCATCACCGCGGGGCTGGACGAGCCGGCCCGCCTCGTGCTCGTGCTGCTGATGTTCCTGGGCCGGGTGGGCCCGCTGTCGCTGGCGTCAGCGCTCGCGCTGCGTGAACGCGGCCGCCGGCACCGGCTCCCCGAGGAGAGGACGATCGTTGGCTAGGAACGAACCCGTCGCCGTCATCGGGCTGGGCCGCTTCGGCCGGGCGTTGGCGCTGGAACTGGCCCGCGGCGGCACCGAGGTGCTCGGCGTGGACGTCGACCCGCGCGTGGTCCAGGGCCTGGCCGGGCAGCTGGAGCAGGTCGTCGTCGCCGACGCCTCCGACGTCGAGGCCCTGCGCGAGATCGGCATCGCCGGGTTCACCCGGGCCGTCGTCGCCATCGGCACGAACCTGCAGGCCAGCATCATCACCACCTCGCTCCTGTCGGACCTGGAGGTGGACGACATCTGGGCCAAGGCGCTCGACGACCAGCAGGCCCGCATCCTGCGCCGGGTGGGAGCGCACCACGTGGTGCTGCCCGAGCACGACATGGGCGAGCGGGTGGCGCACCTGGTCTCCGGCCGGGCGCTGGACTACCTCGAGGTCGACGAGGGCTGGGTCCTCGCCAAGACCCGGCCACCGCACCACCTCGTCGGCGTGCCGCTGGGCCGGTCCGGCCTGCGCGCCAAGCGCCGCGTCACCGTGGTGTCGGTCAAACCCGCGCAGGAGCAGCGCTACCGCCACACCGACACCACCACCGTGCTGGCGTACGGCGACGAGATCCTCGTCGCGGGTGCCCCGGCCGACGTGGACCGCTTCATCGACGAGATGTGACGCGAGCCACCGGGGGAGCGGGCTCCCCCGGTCTGGTTGACTCGCGGGGTGCCGGTCGCCGAGTCCCTGCTGCTGCTCGCCGCCGGGGTCGGTGCGGGGCTGGTGGGTTCCACCGCGGGGCTGGCCTCGCTGGTGTCGTACCCGGCGCTGCTGCTGACGGGCCTGCCGCCGATCACCGCGAACGTCACGAACACCGTGGCGCTGTTCGGCACCACCGTCGGTTCCACCGTCGGTGCCCGCCCGGAGCTGCGCGGGCAGGGGCGGCGGATCGCGCGGCTGCTGCCGGTCAGCGCCGCCGGCGGCGTCACCGGTTGCCTGCTGCTGCTCGGCCTGCCGGCGGGTTCCTTCGAGCGGGTCGTGCCGTTCCTCGTCGCGATGGCCTCGACGCTGCTGCTGCTGCAGCCGCGCGTGCAGCGGCTGCGGCCCGGGCGCTTCTCCGCCCGCAACCCGCTGGCGGTGCTGGCGCTGTTCGCCGTCGGCGTCTACGGCGGCTACTTCGGCGCGGCGGCCGGGGTGATGCTGCTGGCGCTCGTGGAGGTGCTGTACGCGCAGAGCCTCGCGCGCAACAACGCCTTGAAGAACGTGCTGGTGGGCGGGGCGAACGTGATCGCCGCGATCGGTTTCGCGCTGTTCGCCGACGTCGCGTGGGGGGCGGCGCTGGCGCTGGGGGTCGGCTGCCTGGTGGGTGGCCGGATCGGCCCGGTGGTGGTGCGCCACCTGGACCCGCGGGTGCTGCGCCTGGCCATCGCCCTGGCGGGTTTCGCGCTCGCCGTGCGGTTGTGGCTCGGCGCCTGACCCGGCCGGGGACGCGCCCCCGGCCGGGCCGTGCGCGTCAGGCGGTGGTGCGCCCGTCCAGGAACGGGTAGTCGGTGTACCCCGTCGCACCGGGCGCGTAGAACGTCGCCGGGTTCGGCTCGTTCTCCGGGTGGCCGCCGGCCCAGCGCTCCACCAGGTCCGGGTTCGCGATGACCATGCGTCCCACCGCGACCGAGTCGGCGACGCCGTCGGCGATCAGGTCCACGGCGTCCTGGCGGGTGGTGACCACGCCGAAACCGCTGTTCGCCATCAAGTGGCCCTCGAACCGCTTGCGCAGGCCCTGCACCAGGTCCCCGGCGGGGTCGGGGTGCAGGACGCTGAGGTACGCCAGGCCCAGCGGGCGCAGACCCTCCACGAGCGCCTGGTACGTGTCCTCCACGTCGGCGGGGTCCTGCTCCCAGGCGTCCTGGATGTTGTGGGCGGGCGAGGTGCGGATGCCCACCCGGCCCGCGCCGATCGCCTCGGCGACCGCGGTGGCGACCTCGATGCTCAGGCGGGCACGGTTCTCCGGCGAGCCGCCGTACTCGTCGTCGCGCCGGTTCGAGCCCGGGGCGAGGAACTCGTGCAGCAGGTAGCCGTTGGCGCTGTGGACCTCCACGCCGTCCAGGCCCGCCGCCACTGCGCGCCGCGCCGCCGCGACGAACTCGTCGACCACGGAGCGGACCTCCGCGGTGCTCAGCGCGTGCGGCACCGGGTACGGCGCCTTGGAGCCGTCCGGCAGGTGCGCCTCGCCCTGGATCGCGATCGCGCTGGGCGCCACGATCCGGTCGGTCCCGGTGATGGCGGTGTGCGAGACGCGCCCGCCGTGCATGACCTGCATGAACAGGCGCCCGCCGCGCGCGTGCACCGCCTCGGCCACGCGCCGCCACCCGTCGACGTGCGCGTCGGTGACGATGCCGGGCTGACCCGCGTACGCGCGCGACTCCGCGCTCGGGTAGGTGCCCTCCGTGACGATCAGTCCGGTGCTCGCGCGCTGCGCGTAGTGCTGCGCGATCAGCTCGTTCGGCGTGCCGTCGGCCTCCGCGCGCATCCGCGTCAGCGGCGCCATGACGACGCGGTTGGGCAGCTGCAGGTCGCCCAGGGTCACGGGCGAGAACAGGTCCACGGGATCGGTGTCCTTCCGTCGAGGGGCGGCGGGGGTGCCCGCCGCACGCCGGTGCCAACCCGGTTGCCGGGAGCATCCTTCCCGGCCTCACCCGGGCGGCGGCTCCCGGCCGGCGGGCTCGTAGAGTCGACGACCGTGTCCTCGACCCTCGTCGCCGTCGTCTGCGGCCTGGCCGCGGTGATGGGCGGCTGGGCGGCCCTGACCGCCGCCCGCGACCGCCGCGTCGGCCGGGCCCACCTGGCCGGGCTGGCCGTGGTGGAGCTGGCCGTCCTCGTCCTCGTCGCCGCCGGGGTCGCCGACCTCGTGCGCGGCCCGCGCCCCGTCGAGCTGGCCACCTCCGTCGCCTACCTCGTCGTCGCGCCCCTCGTGCTGCCCGCCGGCGCGTTCTGGTCGCTCGCCGACCGCTCCCGCGCCAGCGTCCTGGTCCTGCTCGTGGCGTGCCTGGCCGTCGTCGTCATCGCCTACCGCGCGTTCCTGCTGTTCCAGGTGACGCGGTGAGCGCCCCCGGACCCGGCGCGCGCGGCACCGCCACCGGGCTGGGCCGCGTCCTCGTCGCCCTGTACGCCGTCTTCGCCGTCGCCGCCGTCTCGCGCGCCGGCGTGCAGATCGCCACCCGCTTCGGCGAGGCGCCGCTGGCGTACGCGCTGTCCGCGCTCGCCGGGCTCGTGTACGTCGCCGCCACCCTGGGCCTGGCCCGCACCGGCCCGCGCTGGCGGCGCACCGCCTGGGTCGCGTGCACCGTGGAGCTGCTCGGCGTCCTCGCCGTCGGCACCCTCAGCCTCGCCGACGCGGCCGCGTTCCCCGACGACACCGTCTGGTCCGCCTACGGGCGCGGCTACCTGTTCATCCCCCTGGTGCTGCCCGTGCTCGGGCTGGTCTACCTGCGCTCGGAGTCGCAGCACGGGTCGCAGCACGGGTCGCGGCGCACCGCCCGGCCGTGAGCACCCCCACCGCCGTGCCGTCCCGGCGCGCCGTCGCCGTGCTGCTCGTCGCGCTCCTGCTCACGGCGGCGTCCATGCGCTCGCCCCTGACGGGCGTGGGCCCGGTGCTGGCCGCCGTGTCCGCCGACACCGGCCTGGGCGCCGCCGCCGCCGGCCTGCTGACGTCCCTGCCGCTGATCGCGTTCGCCGTGGCCTCCGGGGTCGTGCCCCGCGTGGCGGGTCGCCTGGGCGTGCAGCCCACCGTCGTGGCCGCCCTGGTGGCGCTCGTGGCCGGGGCGGCGCTGCGCTGGGTGCCCGGCACCGCGCCGCTGTTCGCCGGCACGGCCCTGATCGGCGTCGCCATCGCCGTCACCAACGTCCTGCTGCCCGTGGTGGTGCGCACCGCCTTCGCCGCCCGCCTCGCCCTGGTCACCAGCGGCTACCTCGTCGTGATGCAGCTGGCCGGCGGCGTGGCGTCCGGCACGGCGGTGCCGCTGAGCGCGCACCTGCCCGGCGGGTGGCGCACCGCCCTGGCGGTGTGGGCGCTGCCGGCGCTGGCCGCGGCCGTGCTGTGGGTGCCGCTGCTGCGCGCCGGGCGGGGCGGGCCGGCCGGCGCGCGCCGGGCGCCGGTGCCGTGGCGCTCCCCGCTGGCGTGGGCGGTGACGGCCCACATGGGTGCGCAGTCGCTCGTCTTCTACTGCCTGCTGACGTGGCTGCCCACCCTGCTGCGCGAGCGCGCGGGGCTGGACCCGGTGGCGGCCGGCTGGCAGCTCACGCTGCTGCAGGCCGCCGGGGTCACCGCCAGCTTCGTCGTCCCGGCGCTGACCCGCGGTCCGGCGGCCACCCGCCGCACGATGGTGGGCGCCGCGCTGGTGGAGCTCACCGGCATCGCCCTGCTGCTGACCGCCACGGGCCCGGCCGCGGCCGTCCTCGCCACCGCGGGGGTCGCCCTGGTCGGTGCGGGCGGGGGAGCGGCGCTGGTGCTGGCGCTCGCGGCGACCGCCTCGCGCGCCGCCGACGCGGCCGGGGCGGTCGCCCTGTCCGGCATGGCGCAGTCGGCGGGGTACCTGCTGGCCGCGGCGGGGCCGGTGCTGGCGGGCGCCCTGCACTCGGCCACCGGCTCGTGGGTGCCGCCGCTGGTGCTCGTGGCCGTGGCCGCGACCGCCCAGGCGGTGGCGGCGCGGCGGGCCGGTGCCGACGAGGTGGTCCGCACCGCGGGCTGAGCCTCACGCGGTGGCGAGCTCGAACCACACCTTCTTGCCCAGGGGGCCCTCGTCCAGCTCGGTGCCCCAGCGGCTGGAGAGCAGCTCCACCATCGCCATGCCGCGCCCGCTCTCGGCGTCGGCGCGCTGGGCGCCGATGAGGGGCATGCCGCCGCCCTCGTCGGAGACCTCCAGGCGCAGCGAGGCGCCGGCGCGGGCCAGCGCCACGCGCACCATGCCCGAGCCGTGCACGACGGCGTTGGTGACGACCTCGCTGGACAGCAGCAGCAGCGCGTCCACGGTGTCCTCGGTGACCTCCGAGGCCTTCACCCACGGCGCGCACCACTCCGTGATGAGCCAGCGGGCCACGCCCACGGAGCGCGGGGACGGCGGGAGGACAACGAGGAACACCGCCCCTCGACCTCCCGCTGCCCTCGGGCGCCGCGGCGGGTCCGCGACGCGTGGTCCGTCACGCGCGTGACGTGTGAGCACAGTCATCGCGGCGTGACTGACAGTCAATCACCCGATCGGCCGGTTGTCCCCGTGCACCCGGCCCTCGGCCCGTCGAGCCGCACCGGCGGGTCGGACCAGCGGGTCGCACCGGCGGGTCAGACCGGCAGGTCCACGCCCGCGACCTCCAGGACCGTCAGGACGGCCAGCACCGCGCAGACCACGCCGCCCAGCCGGCTCACCGTCGCCACGCTCAGCCGGCGCATCAGGGTCGCACCGGCCGCCGCGGCCAGGGCGGAGACCACCAGCAGCGCCGCCCACGCCCCCGCGAACACCGAGGCCGGGTCCTCGTACCGGGCCGCCAGGCCCGCGGTGAACAGCTGCGACAGGTCCCCCCACTCGGCCAGGAACACCACCCCGAAGCACGTCAGGACGGCCCGCAGGCCCCGCGCGCCGCCACGCACCCTGCGCTCGTACTCGTGCAGCGCCTCCTCCTCGGCGGCCCGCGCCTTCGCCGCGCCGCGGAACAGGGTGACCGCACCCACCGCGAACAGCAGCGCCGCCACGGCCGCCACCGGGCGGTCCGGCAGCTGCGCCAGCAGCCGGCCCGCGAGCACGGCGATGCCGGTCTGCACCGCGAACGCCAGCGCCACGCCCACCCACGCGGTCAGCGGGCGGAAGCGGGTGGCCAGCACGAGGGTCGCCACGAACGTCTTGTCGGGCAGTTCCAGCAACAGCACGGGCAGGAAGCTGGCCAGGACGACGGCGGCATCCACGGTGGGCGGTTCCTCTCCGGCGCCGCGCGCCGCGGCGGGAGCCCGGCACGCACGCGCCACGGGCACCCCGGCGCGCGCCGGCGGTGCGTGGGCGTGAACGGTGCCGAAGGTCTCGCCCACCCGCGCTGCGGGCCCACCGGCCGGGCCCGGGGGCCAGCGTGTCGACCGGTGACGTGCGGGCTACTCCCCCTCGTCGCGACCATTCCAGCACACCCGCCGCGGCCGGGGGAAATCCTCCGCGGGTGATCGTCCCGGTGTCCGCGGTGCTGGGGGAGTCATTGCGCTGCAACGGATCAGGGCACCCGGTTCTTCGGGGCGCTGCCCGTGCGGCCCGCGGCCCACCGGCCGGCGGTGGACCGGCGCGCCCGGCTCGCGGGTTCGGCGCGGCGAAACGCCCGCACCCGGCGGCCCTGCCACGCTGTGCCGGTGCTGCGACCCCCCACCCCGCGCGCGGACGGCCGCCCGTGAGCGCCGAGACCCTCGCCGCGCTCGGCCCGGCCACCCTGGCCCTGCTCGTCCTGGCCGCCTTCGCCGCCGGCTGGATCGACGCCGTCGTCGGCGGCGGCGGCCTGGTGCAGCTGCCCGCGCTGCTGCTGGTGCCGGGCATGGACCCCGTGCAGGCCCTGGCCACCAACAAGCTCGCCGGGGCGATGGGCACCGGCACCAGCGCCGCCACCTACTACCGCCGCGTGCACCCGCCGCTGCGCACCGCGGTGCCCACCGCGCTCGTGGCGGCCCTCGGCGCCGCCGGCGGGGCGCTGTGCGCGGCGGCCGTGCCCGACGGCGTCCTCACCCCCGTCATCCTCGTCGCCCTCGTCCTGGTGGCGGTGTACACGCTGCTCAAGCCCGACCTGGGCGGCGTCACCGCGCTGCGCTTCAGCGGGCACCGGCACACCGTGGTGGCCGCCCTCACCGGCGCCGTCATCGGCTTCTACGACGGCATCGCCGGCCCCGGCACCGGCGCCTTCCTCGTCTTCGCCCTCGTCGGCCTGCTCGGCTACGCGTTCCTGCAGGCCAGTGCCACCGCCAAGATCGTCAACCTCGCCACCAACGTGGGCGCGCTGGTCGTCTTCGCCGCCCACGGCGCCGTGCTGTGGCGGCTCGGGCTGCTCATGGGCGCCGCCAACCTCCTGGGCGGCTACCTGGGGGCCCGCACCGCCGTCGCCGCGGGCAGCCGGTTCGTGCGCGTGGTCTTCCTCGTCGTCGTCGCCGTCCTCGTCGTCCGCCTCGGCGGGCAGGTCCTGGCCGGCTGAGCCGCGGTCCCCGGGCGTTCCCCGCGCCCGCACGGCTCACCTACCCTGGACGTCGGCCGGGACCGACCCGCCCGGGCGGGCGAGCGGGGGACGTGGTGGGCGCTGTGCCGCCGGGCGACGGCGACGAGCTGCAGCTCACCGTCGAGCACGAGTCCGAGCGGCTGCGCTGGCAGCTGGCGATCTCCGCCGGCGGTGTCGGCGGCTTCGACTGGGACCTCCTCAGCGGGCGCCTGGCCTGGGACGACCGCCTCGTGGAGCTGTTCGGCTACGACCGCGCCGCCTTCCGCGGGTCCATCGAGGCGTTCGAGGAGCGCCTGCACCCCGACGACCTGCCGCGCGTGCGCCAGGCGCTCGCGGAGTGCGCCGAGACGTGCGGGGAGTTCGAGGCGGAGTACCGCGTGGTGCGCCCCCACGGCGGCACGCGCTGGGTGCAGGCCCGCGGGCGCGCGCTGAGCGACGAGTCCGGCCGTGCGGTGCGCATCCTCGGCGCCGCCTACGACACCACCGACGCCCACGACGCCGGCGCCCGCACCGCCCGCGTGCTGGAGACCATGTCGGCGGCCTTCTTCTCCCTGGACGCCGACTGGCGCTTCAGCTACGTCAACGCCGAGGCCGAGCGGCTGCTGGGGCGCTCCCGCGAGGAGCTGATCGGCGGGGTGGTGTGGGAGCTGTTCCCCGACGCGGTCGGCGCCCTGTTCGAGGAGGAGTACCGCCGCGCAGCGGCCACCGGTGAGCCGGGGGCGTTCGAGGCGTACTACCCGCCCCCGCTGGACGCCTGGTACGAGGTCCGCGCCTGGCCCTCGCCCGACGGGCTGTCGGTGTACTTCCTGGACATCACCGCCCGCCGCCGCGCGCAGCAGGAGGTGGAGGCGGCGCGCCGGGAGGCCGAGGCGGCGCGCCGGCACGCCGAGGAGGCCGCCGACCGCCTGCGCCTGCTCGTGCGGGTGGGCGAGGACCTGTCCGCCACCCTGGACACCGAGGAGGCCGTCGGCCGCCTCGCCCAGCACCTCGTGCCGGCCCTGGCCGACTGGTGCCTGGTCACCCTCGTCGACGAGCACGGCACCCTGCGCGACATCGGGTCCTGGCACGCGCGCGAGGAGCTGCGGCCCGTGGTCGAGGAGTACCGCCGCGCCCGGCTGCGCGCGCTGAGCTCCGGCGCCCCCCTGTACCGCGCGCTGCGCACCGGCCGACCCGTCACGGTCGAACGCTCCGGCACCGCCGTCCTGCTGGGCGTGCTGGCGCCCGGTGAGGCGCAGGAGCTGATCCGCCGCCTGGCTCCGGAGTCGTTCGCGATGCTGCCGCTGCGGGCGCGCGGTCGCACCGTCGGGCTGGTCAGCGCGTTCCGCGGGGCCGGGCGCGTGCCGATCCCGCCGCAGGACCTGGTGACCGCCGCCCAGGTCGCCGACCGGGCCGCCCTCGCGCTGGACAACGCCCGCCTGTACACGCAGCAGCACCGCATGGCCGAGGGCCTGCAGCGCAGCCTGCTGGCGGCGCCGGTGGAGCCCGACCACCTGCAGATCGCCGTGCGGTACCAGCCCGCGGCGGCCGCCGCCCAGGTCGGCGGCGACTGGTACGACGCGTTCCTGACCCCCGACGGGGCGACCGTCCTGGTCATCGGGGACGTCATGGGTCACGACATCGAGGCCGCCGCGGCGATGAGCCAGGTGCGCAGCATGCTGCGCGGCATCGCGTACTCCAGCGGCACCGGCCCGGCCACGGTCCTGACCAGCCTGGACGCCACGATGCGGGGCCTGGCCGTGGACACCACCGCCACCGCCCTGGTGGCCCGCCTGGAGCAGGTCCTCGACGAGCGCGAGCGGGACGTGACCCGGTTGCGCTGGTCCAGCGCCGGGCACCTGCCGCCGGTGCTGCTGGCTCCCGACGGCACCGTCAGCGCCCTGGCGGCGCACCCCCCGCAGCTGCTGCTGGGCGTGGACCCCACCACCCGGCGCTCCGACGCGGCGATCGCCGTGGACCGCGGCTCGACCCTGCTGCTGTACACCGACGGGCTCGTGGAGCGACGCGGCACCTCCCTGGAGGACGGGCTCACCCACCTGCAGGACGCGGTCGCGGAACTGGCGCACCTGGAGCTGGAGGCGCTGTGCGACGAGCTGCTGGCCCGGCTGGTGCCCGCCGGGCACGACGACGACGTGGCGCTCGTCGCGGTGCGCCTGCACCCGCTGGACCGCCCGAGGCCCGCCGAGGCCGGGCCGAACCGCATCCCGCCGCACCCGCCCACCCCTCTCACGCGGAGCTGACCCGGGGGTTTCGGCACCCCACCGTGGTGGGTCCGGCACGTTGCGTGCAGCACGGCGGCCGTGCGCGCCGCCGCGGTGGCACGGCCGAGACCGGTGGGCTACACATGACGTTCCCCCGGGCCACCAGCGCCCCCCGGGGGCGCCACGACGCGGCGACACGGACGGCGCCGCGGGAGGACGGGGAGGCGGGCCGTGCCACGACGACCGGAACCCGTGCCCGACCCTCCCGGCCGGGCCCTGCGCCGGGCGATCCTGCTCAGCGAGCGCCTCGCCGCGGCCAACCGCCGCAAGGCCAGGGGCGTGGCGATCCGCCGCCTGCCGCTGGACGGCACCGTGGTCCCCCGCCGGGCACCGCGTCCGGAGCAGGAACCCGCCGCCGAGGACTGACGGCTCCCCGCCCGCTGCGGGCCCGGGCGTCTCCCGACGGCGCGAGCGCCACCCGGTCCAGGGACGTCAGACGTCGGCGCTGCGCCGCCGCCGCACCTGGCCCACCAGGGCCAGCGCCACGGCCAGCGCGAGCAGCACGTAGATGACGACCGTCACGGGGCTGGAGACCAGCGCCGTCGGGTCGCCCTGGCTGATGGCCAGGGTGTTGCGCAGGTTGGTCTCCGCGAGCGGGCCGAGGATCACCGCGATCAGCACGGGTGCCAGCGGGACGTCGTGGCGCCGCATGAGGAAGCCGAGCAGGCCGAGCAGCAGCAGCAGCACGAGGTCGACGACCGAGCCGGCGGAGGCGTAGATCCCCAGGCCGGCGAACACGGCGATGCCCGCGTAGAGGTACTGGCGGGGGATCAGCAGCAGCCGCGCCCACAGCGGCGCGAACGGCAGGTTCAGCAGCAGCAGCACGAACAACCCGATGAACAGGCTCGCGATGAGCGCCCACACGAGGTCGCCGGCGCGCTGGAACAGCAGCGGCCCGGTCTGGATGCCGAACTGCTGGAAGGCGCCCAGCAGGATCGCCGCGGTCGCCGACGTCGGCAGGCCCAGCGCCAGCAGCGCGCCCATGGCGGTGCCGGCCGTCGCGTTGCCGGCGGCTTCCGGGCCGGCGACGCCGCGGATGGCTCCCCGGCCGAACTTCGGTTCGCGGCGGCGGGCGTCGAGGCGCCGCTCCGTCCCGTAGGCGAGGAAGGTCGGCACCTCGGAGCCGCCGACGGGGATCACGCCGAAGGGCACGCCGAAGGCCGTGCCGCGCAGCCACGCGGGCAGCGCCTCGCGGAACTCCGCGCGCGAGAGGAAGGGGCGTCCCTGCACGCCGACCAGCCGGTCCCCGCTGTGCCACCGCGACCGGGAGGCGACGTGCAGCACCTCGCCGAGGGCCAGGAGCCCGACCGTGATGACGACGATGCCGACGCCGTCGAACAGCTGCGGGACCCCGAGCGTGTACCGGACGGTGCCGGTCTGCGTGTCGATGCCGATGATGCCGACGGTGAAGCCGATGACGAGCGCCGCCAGGCCCTTCAGGGCGGAGTCGGCGACGACGAAGGCCGTCGCGACGAAGGCGAACGCCGTGAGGGCGAAGAACTCGGCCGGTCCGAACGCCGAGGCGAGGCTCGCGAACACGGGCGCGCCGAGGGCGACGACGGTCGTCGCGATGAGGCCGCCGGTGAAGGCGCCGATCGCCGACGTCGCGAGCGCCTGCGCCGCGCGCCCGTCCAGGGCCATCCGGTGCCCCTCGAAGGTCGCCGCGATCGCCGAGGAGTTGCCGGGGGTGTTGAGCAGGATGCCGGTGATCGAGTCCCCGAAGAGCCCGCCGTAGTAGACGCCGGCGAACATGATCAGCGCACCGGTCGGGTCGAGCGCGAACGTCACGGGCAGCAGCAGGGCCACCGCCATCGAGGAGCCGAGGCCCGGCAGGACGCCGACGGCGGTGCCGAGCAGGGCCCCGAGGAAGACCCAGAGGAGGTTCATCGGGGAAAGGGCGGTCGAGAAACCGCCGGCGAGGTCCGCCAGGGCGTCCACGGGGGAGTCCTTCCTAGAGGGCCAGCAGACCGGCGGGCAGGTTCAGGCCGAGACCCGCACCGAAGGCCAGCTGCACGACGGACGCGACGGCGAGGGCGACGCCGAGGTCGAACAGGCGGCGCCGGCTGCCCAGCGCCTGCGCCGTGCCCCAGAACAGCCAGGTCCCGGCGATCAACCAGCCCAGCGGCACCAGCACGGCGGTGAAGACGGCGAAGGTCCCGGCGACCAGCGCCACGGAGCGCCAGTCGGTGGGGGCGGTGGGCCGGTCGCCGGCTCCCGCCGCGCCACCCACCGGGGCGGTGTCCCGGGTGCGCGCGCGGCGGCGCTCGCGCACCGCGTCGAGGGCGAGCCCGACCGCGACCACCCAGGCGAGCACCAGCACGAGCACGGGGAAGAACCGCGGGCCGGGACCGCCGTCGCCGCCCTCGTTGGCGTCCATGACGACGAGCCCGTGCGTCAGGTAGAGCGCGAAGCCCGTGACGACGGCCGCCATCGCGAACGACCCGCGCGCGGGTTCCGGGGCCGCCGGCGCCAGGGCCGTCGAACCGCCCTCCGGCGAGCCCGACGCCCCGGCCGGCGCCTCGAGCGGGGAGGGGCTCACAGGCCGGCCTCCTCGAGGATCGCCTGGATGCGGGCGACCTCCTCGTCGATGAAGGTGGTCAGCTCCTCGCCGACGAGCTCGCTGTCGACCCACCGGTTGCGCTCGAGGGTCTCCTCCCACTCCGGGGTGGCGAGGGTCTCGGTGACGATGTCGGTCAGCTCCCGGCGCTCCTCGTCGGTCAGGCCGGGCGGCGCCAGCAGGCCGCGCCAGTTGCCCTGGTGGACGTCGTAGCCGAGCTCGTACAGCGTGGGCACGCCGAGCTCGGGCTGCGGCTCGGGCGCCGAGACGGCCAGGGCGCGCAGCTCCCCGGCCTCGATCTGGTCGGCGAACTCGTTGTAGCCGCTGATGCCGACGTCGCTGGCGCCGGACAGCAGCGCCTGGATCGCCTCACCGCCACCGGAGTAGGCGATGTAGTTGACCTCCGTCGCCGGCACGCCCACGGCCAGGGCGAGCTGCGCGGCGAGCAGCTGGTCGGTGCCGCCGAGGGAGCCGCCGCCGACGGCGACGGCGCCCGGGTCCTGGCGCCAGGCGGCCACGAGGTCGTCCACCGACCGCAGCGGGGAGTCGGCGGGCACCACGATCACCTCGTAGTCGTCGGTCGTGCGGGCGATCGGCGTGACGTCGTCGATGCCGACGGGGCTGTCGTTGATCTCGACGCCGCCGACCATGACGGTGCCGGTGACCATGAGCACGTCGCCCTGGCCCTCCATCTCCTGCAGCTGCGCCAGCCCGATGGTGCCCGCGGCGCCGGGGACGTTGACCACCTGCGGGTTGGTGACGACGTCGGCCTCGCGCATGGCCGCCTGCAGCTGACGGGCCAGGGTGTCCCAGCCGCCGCCCGGTGAGGCCGGGGCGATGATCGTCAGCCCGGTGCGTGCCCCGGACAGCGTTCCCGTGCTGCGGGCGTCCCAGGCCGCCGCCCCCACGAGCGGGACCAGCAGCGCCACTCCCAGGACGCCCTTGACGCGCTTGTGCACGAGACCCTCCTCGTCGAGCGGCTCACGCCCCGCCGGGACGTGGTGGCGCGGACGCGGTCACGACGTGTAGCCGTCGGGCGCCCGAGCGCGCACGATACCCGCGGGGGCGCCGCACGGCGCCCGCCCGCGGTGCTCGTCGTGCAGGCCGAGCGGTCCGGTCGCGGGTCAGGTGGTGGAGAGGGAGTGGTGGCGGTGACGGTCCTCGTGGGCTGGTCGGGCACGGTCGAGGGCGCCGCGGCGCTGGAGCGCGGTGCCGCCGAAGCGCGGCTGCGCGACCTGCCGCTGGCGGTGCTCGACCTCACCGCCCACGACGACCACGGCGAGGCGGCCCGGCGCGCGGTGGCCGGGCTCGACCCGGCGCCGGCGTCGGCCGAGGTGCTGCGGCGCCCCGAGCACCAGGAACCGGTGGACGCCCTGCTCGACGCCGTGCCGGGCTCCGGGGCCGAGCTCGTCGTCGTCGGGACCCGGCGGCGCTCGCCCGTGGGGAAGTTCCTCCTGGGCAGCACGGCGCAGCGGATCATCCTCGGCTCGGACGTGCCCGTCCTCGTCGTCAAGGCCGGCCGGCAGCCCTGAGCGCGGGCGCTGCTGCCGCGCTCAGGTGCCCGCGCCGGGGGACTGCCGCAGCACCCGGAACGCGAACTGCGTGACCGGCCCCAGGGCCAGCGCCAGCACCACGGTGCCCACCCCGACGGGCCCGCCGAGCAGCCAGCCCACCACCAGCACCCCCACCTCGATGAGGGCGCGGGAGCGGCCCACCGGCCAGCCGCGCAGGTGGCACGCCACCATGAGGCTGTCGCGCGGGCCGCTGCCCAGCCCGGCGCCGATGTAGAGGGCGCCGCCGAACCCCAGGCAGAGCACCGAGGCCACCAGCACCGCCACGCGCACCGCCGTGGGCGCGGAACCCAGCCCGTCCAGCCACGACGAGGCCAGCAGGGCGTCCAGGGTGGCTGCGATCGCCACCACGTTGACCAGGGTGCCCAGCCGCGGGCGCACGCCCAGCAGCAGGGACACCAGGACCACCAGCACCCCCACCCCCGCCACGACGGTGCCGTAGGACAGGCCGGTGCGGTCGGCGACGCCGGCGTGCAGCACGTCCCAGGACGCCACGCCGAGGTGCACCTGCAGCGAGCCCCACACGCCGGCCGCGCACATCGCCAGGCCGGTGAGGAACTGGGCGATCCGCCGCGGCGGCGGGCGGCGCCGTCCGGGGGAGCCGGGGGGAGTGGTGCGGGTGCTCACGGCTTCCTCGTCCTGGGGTCGGCGCGGGTGCGCGCCGCTGCTTCGACGTCCGTGCCCCCAGCCTCTCAGGTGCGCGGCGGGTGCGCCCGCGGGCCGGGTGCCCGGCGGGCGGTCCTCACCGGGCCCGCGCGGGGCGGTGAGGAAGAGTTTTCGCCCCCGTCACGCCGGTGGGCGCCCGGGGGTGATGGGGCGCGCGCCGGCCGTGGAAGACTCCCGCGGGTGACCGAGACCACGCAGCAGGCGGCCGAGCAGGTGAAGGCCCAGATCGGTGTGACGGGCCTGGCGACGATGGGGCGCAACCTCGCCCGCAACATCGCCCGGCACGGGTACGTGACCGCGGTGCACAACCGCACCGACGCCAGGACGAGGGCCCTGGTGGAGGAGTTCGGGCACGAGGGCACGTTCGTGCCCGGGTACTCGGCGCAGGAGTTCGTCGACTCCCTGGAGTCCCCCCGCACCGTGATCGTCATGGTGAAGGCCGGCGGTCCCACCGACGCCGTCATCGACGAGCTGGCGCCGCTGCTGAGCGAGGGCGACATCATCGTCGACGCCGGCAACGCCCACTTCGCCGACACCCGCCGCCGCGAGGCCGCGCTGCGCGAGAAGGGCATCCACTTCGCCGGCGTGGGCGTCTCCGGCGGTGAGGAGGGCGCGCTGCTGGGCCCCTCGATCATGCCGGGCGGCTCCGAGCACTCCTACGCCAAGCTCGGCCCGATCCTCGCCGACATCGCCGTCTCCGTGGACGGCACCCCCTGCTCCACCCACGTCGGCCCGGACGGCGCCGGCCACTTCGTGAAGATGGTCCACAACGGCATCGAGTACGCCGACATGCAGCTGATCGCCGAGGCGTACGACCTGCTGCGCCACGGCCTGGGCCGCACCCCCGCCCAGCTCGCCGGGGTCTTCACGTCCTGGAACTCCGGCGACCTGGAGTCCTTCCTCATCGAGATCACCGCCCAGGTGCTCGCCAAGGACGACCCCACGCAGGACGGCGTCGCGCTGGTCGACGTGATCCTGGACGAGGCCGAGCAGAAGGGCACCGGCCGCTGGACGGTGCAGACCGCCCTGGACCTGGGCACCCCCGTCTCCGGCATCGCCGAGGCCGTCTTCGCCCGCGCCCTGTCCGGGCACGCCGAGCAGCGCCAGGCCGCGCAGGGCGTGCTGCCCGGCCCCGCCGAGCAGGACCCCTTCGTCGCTGCCGGCGACGCGGACGCGTTCGTCGACGACGTGCGCGCGGCGCTGTACGCGTCGAAGGTCGTCGCCTACGCGCAGGGCTTCGACATGATCAGGGCCGGGTCCGAGGAGTACGGCTGGGGCATCGACCCGGGCGCCATGGCGACGATCTGGCGCGGCGGCTGCATCATCCGCGCCAAGTTCCTCGACCGCATCAAGGACGCCTACGAGGCCCGCCCCGACCTGCCCTCCCTGCTGCTGGACCCGTACTTCGCCGAGGCCGTCGCGAACGGGCAGGAGGCGTGGCGGCGCGTCGTGCAGCACTCGGTGGCGCACGGCATCCCCGCGCCCGGGTTCTCCTCGGCGCTGGCCTACTACGACGGGCTGCGCCGGCCGCGCTCGTCGGCGGCGCTGGTGCAGGGTCTGCGCGACCTGTTCGGCGCGCACACCTACAAGCGCACCGACCGCCCCGGCTCCTTCCACGTGGAGTGGGCCGGCGACGGCGCCGAGCACCCCGCCTGACCCCCACGACGAGCCGAACGCACCGGAGAACACCGGAGAACGAGGACACGATGAGCGACGCGCCCGGCGAGAAGACCTCCCCCCCGACGGTCTTCGTCCTGTACGGCGCCACCGGCGACCTGGCCAAGCGCCTGGTCATGCCGGGGTTCGCGGCACTGGCGAAGGCCGGCCTGCTGCCGCAGCGGTGGGCCCTGATCGGCAGCGGCCGCCGCCCGGTCAGCGACGAGGACTACCGCGACCACGTCGTCGAGGGGCTGCGCGAGTTCGGCAAGGACCTCGACGACGACGTGCTGGAGCAGGTCGCGGCGGGGCTGCGCTTCGCCGGCGGCGGGTTCAGCGAGTCCGACCCCGGTGAGCTGCTCGACGTGCTGCAGCGGGTGCGCGGCGAGCTCGGCGAGGACGCGCAGCTGGTGCACTACCTGGCGCTGCCGCCGTCGACGTTCGAGGACTACACGCGCGCCATCGCCGCCCACGGCCTGGCCGAGGGCTCGCGCGTGGTCTACGAGAAGCCGTACGGCACCTCCCCGGAGTCGTTCGAGCAGCTCGACGAGCTGGTGCAGTCGGTCTTCGACGAGGAGCAGGTCTTCCGCATCGACCACTTCCTCGGCAAGGAGGCGACCCAGCAGCTGCACGTGCTGCGGTTCGCCAACCGGCTGTTCGAGCAGGTGTGGAGCGCCGAGCACGTCGCGCAGGTCCAGATCGACGTGCCCGAGACCCTGGGGGTGGACGAGCGCGCCCAGTTCTACGACGCCACCGGCGCCACCCTGGACATGCTCGTCACCCACCTGCTGCAGGTGGCCGCCGAGGTGGCCGCCGAGCCGCCGTCGGGGCCGGGCCCGGACGCGCTGCAGGAGGCGCGCGAGGCGGTGCTGGGGTCCTTCCGGCCGATCGACCCGGCCGAGGTGGTCCTGGGGCAGTCCAGCGGTTACCGCCACCTGGAGGACGTCGACGACGAGTCCGGCACCGACACGTTCGTGGCGGCGCGGGTGTGGGTGGACAACGAGCGCTGGCGCGGGGTGCCGTTCGTGCTGCGCACCGGCAAGAAGCTGGCCGAGTCCCACCAGCACGTCACCCTCGTGCTGCGCCCGCCGACCTCCCTGCAGCACGGCGCGGGGGAGCGCACGGACGAGCCGGAGACGATCACGTTCACGCTCAGCGGCAACGGCACCGTGTGGGCGGGGGTCACCGCCCGCCGCCCCGGCGTCTCCGACGACCTCGTGCCGGGCCGGCTGCACCTGGACCTGGCCGAGCTGCCCGACGCGGAGCCGCTGCCGCCGTACGCGTCGCTGCTGCGCGACGTCCTCATCGGCGACCGGGCGCTGTTCACCACCTCCACGGGCCTGCGCGACGCGTGGAAGGTCGTGACGCCGCTGCTGCAGCAGCGCGGGGAGCTGCACCCCTACGAGCCGGGCACGTGGGGCCCGGAGGCGGCCGACGAGCTGGCCGCCCCCTACGGCTGGCTCACCCAGCACTGATCCCACCCTCCGGCGGACCTTCCCTCCACGCGGTGATCATGCACGGTTGAACCCTCAACCTTGCATGATCACCGCGGGGGTGGGGTGAGGTGGGGCGACGGGTCAGGCGGAGCGGCGCAAGGCCTCGACGACGGCGTCCCGGGCGCGCTCGGCGTCCAGGTCGACGCCGGTGGCGGCCAGGGCGCGTGCGGCCGAGCCGTCCTGGCGCAGCAGTCCGAGCAGCAGGTGCTCGGTGCCGATGTAGTTGTGCCGCAAGCTCAGCGCGGCCTTCAGGGACTCCTCCAGGGCCTTCTTCGCCGGCCGGGTGAAGGGGACGTGGCCGCTCGACGGGCCGCTGCCGGTCAGCCGGCCCAGCAGGCCGCGGCGCCGGCGGGTGGGCCGGTCGAGGGCGCCGGGTCCGAAGGTCTCCTCCGCCCGGGAGCGCACGGCGTCCAGGTCGATGCCGAGGGAGCGCAGCGCGGCGGCGTCCTCATCCGGCCCGCGGTGGTGGGCGACGTGCTCGCGCAGCCGGGCGGGGTCGGCGCCGGCGTCGCGCAGCACGCGGGCCGCGACGCCCTCGCCCTCCAGCAGCGCCAGCAGCAGGTGGTCGTCGCCGATCTCGCGGTGCCCCAGGTCGCGGGCGACCTGCTGGGCGCCCACGACGGCGTCGCGGGCTCTGGGGGTGAAGCGTTCGAACACGGGGTCCTCCTGCGCGTCTCGGGTGTCACGTCTCGGGGTGTCAGTCGCGGGTGGAGTGCTTGCGGTGCGCGGCCTGCTTGGACACGCCCAGCGCGCCGGCGATGTCGGCCCACGACCAGCCGAGGTCCCGGGCCCGCTGGACCTGCAGGTGCTCGAGCTGCTCCACGAGGCGGCGCAGCGCCGCGACGGCGCGCAGCCCCACGGCGGGGTCGGGGTCGCTCCCCGCGCTGACGAGGGTGTCCGGTTCGGCCATGCGTCATCATGTGTTGACGCCTCCCCTCCCGTCAATCCCTGTTGACGACTTCGTCATCACCCCGCCGTGATCTTGCACGGTTGAGCGTTCAATCGTGCAAGATCACGGCGGGAGGGGGTGGAGCGGTCAGGGGAGGGGTCCACCCGGGGGATGAGCAGGGGATTCACACCCCGGGCCGATGCTCCTCACCGCCCGCGCGGCGCACCCTGGAGGAACCGGGGCGGGTGGTCCGCACCGGGGAACCGGGGGAGGGGTCGCCGTGGACGTGCTGACGGGGGTGCTGGTGGTCCTGGGGGCGCTGGTGGGGGCCGGGGTCCTGGTGGCCGCCGCGCTGGCCGGCCGGGCCGCCGAGGAGGGGCGCCGGGACGGGCGGCTGCTGGTCGCCCCGCGCGGCGCCGGGTACGGCGAGGCGAGCCGGCTGGCGGTCGAGGCCGAGCGCGCCGAGCGCGCCGCGCACGCCGAGGTCGTGCACCTGGACGAGCACCGCGCCCGCCGCCGGCGCAGTCACCGCGCCGCCTGAGCGGCCGCCCGCTCAGGCCGGGGGTGCCGGGTCCGCCGCGAGGTGGGCCGCCAGCTCCAGCAGCGTGGTGATGCGCGCGCCCTCCCCGGCGGGGCCGGTCCCGGAGCGGTCCAGGTGCACCGCGCGCAGGCCCGCGGCCCGCGCACCGAGCACGTCCACGGCGTGCTCGTCGCCCACGTGCAGGGTCCGCCCCGGCGCGACGCCCAGGCGCTCGCACGCCGCGAGGAACGCTTCCGGGCGGGGCTTCGCCACCCCCAGCTCCTCCGCGGTCAGCACCGGTCCGAGCCGGCCGGTCAGGCCGATCGCCTCGATCTTCGCGTTCTGCTGCTCGCGCGGGCCGTTGGTGAGGACCGCGGTGCGCAGCCCGGCCGCCCGCACCGCCTCCAGCGCCTCGCCGACGTCGTCGTAGGCGGCCCAGGCGCGCTCGTACGCGCGCAGGAACCCGCCGGTGAACATCGCGTCGAGCGCGGCGTCGTCGCCGACGGGCACGCCCAGCAGCGGCAGCACGTCGCGCAACCGGCGGCGGCGCTGCTCGGCGAAACCGATCTCCCCCTCGCGCCAGGCGCGGAAGTGCCGCTCCTCGGCCGCCGCCCACGCCGCCTCCACCTCGGCGGTGCACTCCAGGCCCAGGGAGCCCACCCACCCGCGCAGCCCGGCCAGCGTCGCCGCCGGGTGGTCGAGGAGCGTGCCGTCCAGGTCGAACACCACGGCCGCCGGCGTCATGCGGCGAGCCCACGGCACCTCCCCGGCCCCGGCTCCGGCCTCGGCCGGCGGGGTCGCGCGGGCCAGGGCCGCGAGCGCCTGCGCCAGCGAGGGGGTGCCGGTGGAGCGGAACACCTCGGTCCCGTCGTCCGTGCGCACGAGCACCGTGGGCGTGCTGGTGATCCCCGCCGCCCGCCCGCGCGCGGGCTCCTCGGCGACGTCGACTTCCGTCAGCCGGGCCCGCGGCACCAGCCGGACGGCTTCGGTGAGCACGGCGCGTGCGCTGCGGCAGGGACCGCAGAACGCGGAGCTGAACAGTTCGACGACCACGCCGGGGGAACGCCGCCGCACCCCCGCGCCCTTCCGGAGCGCCGGGTCGGGACGGGCGGCGGGTCAGGACGGCGCGTCGAGGGAGGTCGGCCCGGCCGGCTGCGCGCCGGGGCTCAGCAGCGACGCGAGCGCGTTCCAGCGCGCGACCTCGCAGCCGTCGGTGCGGTCGAACTGCGCGGAGACCTCCTGGCCGTCCCACGTGCCGGTCACCGTGGCGCGCTGCGGGCCGCCGTAGACCTGCGTGCAGGCGGTGTCCGGCGGCACGGGGGCGAACGGCGCCTCCGCGGCGGCGAGCGCCGCGCACGCGGCCGCCGGGTCCGGGTGGGTGCCGCCCGTGGTGCCGTCCGACGAGCAGGTCAGGGTCCAGGTGCTCGTGCCCCCCGCGCCGTCGTCGACCGTCACCGTCAGGGACGACGGCCCGGTCGGCGCGGGGGCCGCCGCACCGCTGGACGTGCTGGACGTGCTGTTCACCGCTGGTCCTCCCGCCTGCTGCTGACCGCACCCCGCGCCGCTCGCGAGCACCAGGGCGGTCAGGGCCACCGCACCCCGCGCGCGTCGCCGCACCGTGCCGCCCATCGTCGCCTCCCGCCCCGGCGACCGCCTCCCGGTCACCGCTCGTGGTGGGACGCGGGACCCCGGGCCGCGGTTCCCGCCGGGGGCCGGGACCCCGCCGGTTTCACCGCGGTTTCCGAGCAGCGCCACCCGTTCGCCACCGCAGCCGCGGCTGCCGTTCACCCGTCGCGGGCACTGAGGGGGTGCAACGCGTCCGGAAAGCCCCGAGGTGCGCGGTCACGCGCGCCGAGAGCCCGACGGTGGTGGTTCGCCCGTGAACGAGAGCAGCTCGGCCAGGACGACGATCGTGGCGGTCCTGTGCGCGACGATCTTCTTCCTGGCCCTGACGATCCTCGAGGCCGTGCCGGAGATCCCGGTCGACATCGACGCCAAACCCTTCTTCATCCCCGTGGCCCTCGCGGCGCTGGTGCCGCTGGGCCGCCCCGTGCTCGCGGTGGCGGTCGGCGCCATGGGCGGGGAGTTCATGCGCGACATGCTCGAGGGCTACGAGATCGACGACGCCCTCGGCGCCGTGGGGTACCTGGCGGCGTTCACCCTCGCCGGGTACGTCGTCGGCGACCGGCCCCTCAGCAGGGTGCGGCTGGTCGTGGCGACGCTGCTGGCGGCCGCCGTGCACGCCGTCGTCGAGGCGGCGTCGCTGCTGGTGTTCGACTCCGAGCTCATCGGCATCGCGGTGTGGTCCGCGGTGGGCAACACGATCGGCGACGGCCTGCTGCTGGGGGTGCTGCCCGTCCTCGGCCTGGTGCCGGTGCTCTACGGGCGCATCGAGCGGTACCTGGGTTTCGAGCCCCGCGGTGCCGACCGGTACGGCGACCGCATCGCGCCGGTGCCGCGCACCCGGCCCACCGTCGAGGGGGGCGCGCCGCGGCCTCGCGCGCGTGCCGCCCGCGGGGAGGGGGGCGGGCCGTGGGCGGTCACCGCGACCGGGCTGACCTTCCACTACCCGACCAGCGACGTGCCCGCCCTCGACGCGGTGGACCTGCGCCTGGCCCCGGGGGAGGTCGTCGGCCTGGCGGGCCCGCCCGGAGCCGGCAAGACGACGCTGGCGATGGCGCTGGCGGGCCTGCTGCCCGACGTGACCGGCGGGCGCGTCAGCGGTGAGGTGCACGCCGAGGGCGGCGTGGGCATCGTCTTCGACGACCCCGGCGGGCAGCTGACCCAGCTGCGGGCGCTCTCCGAGGTCGCCGAGCCGCTGCGCACCCGCGGCGCCGGCCCGCAGGAGGCCGAGCGCGAGGCCCGCCGCCTGCTGGAGGTCGTCGGCCTGGGGGCGGAGGACCTGACCCGCCGGTGGGTGTGGGAGCTGGCCGAGGGCCAGCAGGTGCTGCTGGCCCTGGCCGCGACCCTCGCCACCCGCCCGCGGATCCTCGTCCTGGACGCGGTGATGGGCCACCTCGACGGCGAGCACCGCGAGCGCCTGATGCGGGTGCTGCGCGAGGAGGCCGCCGGCGCCGCCGTCGTGCTCGTCGAGCAGGACGTCGCCCTGCTCGCGGAGGCCGCGCAGCGCCTCGTCGTGCTCTCGGCCGGTCGGGTCGTCGCCGACGGCACGCTGAGCGAGCTGCTCGTCGACGACCGGGTGCGCGAGCTGGCGGACCTGGCCGCGCCCGTGGAGCTGACGGCCGCGCGCGAGCTGGGCCTGGCGGGGTCCCCGCTGACGACGCGGGACTTCGCCGACCTCGTCCGCGGGCACCGACCGGCGCGCGCCGGCGACGGGAACGGGAACGGCCACGCGGACGGCCACCGCGAGCCCCCGTGGGCGCACGACGCCCCCCGGGTGCGGGTGCGCGGCCTGGACTTCTCCTACCTCGACCGCTCCCCGGCCCTGCGCGGCGTCGACCTGGAGGTGCGCCCGGGGGAGGTGCACGCCGTGGTCGGGCGCACGGGAGCCGGCAAGAGCACCCTCGTGCGGATCCTCGGCGGTCTGCTGGAGCCGGTGGCCGGGTCGGTGGCCGTCGACGACCAGGACGTCACGGCCGTGCACCCGGCGGACCTGGCCCTGCGGGTGGCCACCGTGCCGCAGGGCGCCGACCAGGCCCTGTCGCGCCGCCGCGTGCGCGACGAGATCGCGTTCTCGCTGCGCGAGCGCGGGCGCACCGAGGCCGTGGGGGAGCGGGTGGAGGCCGCCCGCCGGCTCGTGGGGCTGCCCGAGGACGTGCTCGACGCCGACCCCGTCCTGCTGCCGCGGGCGCACCGGCGGCTGGTCGCGCTGGCCGCCGCGCTCGTGGTCGAACCGTCCGTCGTGGTGCTGGACGCGCCCTTCACCGGGCTCGGGCCGGGGACCGCGGCCCGGGTGCGCGCGGCGGTCGCCGAGCTGCGCGCGCGCGGCGCGGCCGTCCTGATCACGGAGCACGACGTGGAGGCGCTCGCCGAGGTCGTGGACACGGTGACGCTGCTGCACCACGGCGCCGTCGTCGTGCAGGGGCCGCTGCGCGAGGTGCTGCGCGGCGAGCGCCGCGAGCTGCTGACCGCGCGGCGGCTGGAGCTGCCGCGCGCCGGGGTGCTCGGCGAGGCCGTCGGGGTGCAGGCCTGCACCGTGGCCGACCTCGTCGAGGCCCTGTCCGCCCCCGCCGTGCCGGCTCCGACCGCCGTGCCGGCTCCGACCGCACCCGCCCGGGAGGCCTGATGTCCGCTCGCGTGCCCGTCCTCTACACCGGCCGCGACACGGTCGTGAACCGCCGCGACCCGCGCGTGAAGCTGCTGGTGCTGGCGCTGCTGTTCGTCTTCGTCTTCGTGGCCCCCAGCACGCAGTGGATGCTGGTGCCCGTCGTCGCCGGGCTGGTGACCGCGGTGCTGGCGCGCACCCCGTGGCGCTGGCTGGCGGTGCTGTGGGGCATCCACGTGCCCACGTTCATCGCCCTCATCGTCATCGGCGGGTGGGGCTCGCTGACCGCCGGCGACCTCGGCGGGCTGGTGACCGCGGCCGGTGCGGAGGCGCGGCTGGTGCTGGCGTGGACGGGCACGATCCTGCTCAGCGTCAGCGTGTTCTCCGCGCTCGACCCCGACGACACCGCCCGGGGCCTGCGCGGTCTGGGCCTGCCGGCGGTCGTCTCGTTCGCGGTGGGCCTGTGCTACCGGCTGCTGTACACGACGCTGACGGAGGCCGTGCAGCTCACCGAGCACATGCGCCTGCGCGGGGTCCGGCTGCAGGCGCGCCGGCCGCTGCGGTTCGTGCGCGACGCGCTGCAGGTGTCCCTGCCGCTGCTGTTCGGCGTGGTGCGGCGCGGGCCGCTGCTGATGGCGACGATGCGGTTGCGCGGTTTCGCGAGCGACCCGCAGCTGGGGCGGCCGGGTGTCGCGGACGTCGCCGTGGTGGTGGTGGCCCTCGCCCTGGTGGCCGGTGCGGCGCTGGCGCGCTGGGGCGCGCTGCCGGCGAACCCCGTCGCGCTGGGGGGCTGACGCTGGCGCTCCCGCGCGGGTACCGTGGGGCGTTTGGCCGGTTCTGGCTCCTCGGCTCGTCCCCTGAGAATCCTCCCGCGAACCGCTCCGTGATCGCAAGGTTGTTGTCCTGCAACGATTCTGGCAGGATCGGCGGGCTCCCCGGAACCCTGGAGGAACCGTGCCCGCCCCCGCCCGGGGAACCCCCGGAACCCCCGACGTGCTCGCCGCCGAGCAGCGCCACCTCGACCGCGCCCGCGCCGAACTGGTCCGCATGCGCGAGCACACGCTCTCCCTGACCGCCGACGGCGGCGACCCGATCGCCGACGCCGCCCTCGCCCGCGTCCTGGACCGCCGCGCCGCGAGCCTCGTGGACGACCCCGCCACCGCCCTGTTCTTCGGCCGCACCGACCACGACTCCGGCGAGGTCCTGCACATCGGCCGCCGCCACGTCACCGACTCCGCCGGCGACCCCGTCGTCGTGGACTGGCGCGCCGACGTCTCCCGCGGCTTCTACCGGGCCAGCCGCGCCGAGCGCGGCGACGTGCGGCTGCGCCGCCGCTTCGGCGTCGAGCACGGCCGCCTCACCGCCCACGAGGACGAGCACCTCACCGACCCCGTGCCCGGCGAGGACGAGCGCGCCTCGGCGATCCTCGCCCGCGAGGTCGAGCGCCCCCGTTCCGGCCCCATGCGCGACATCGTCGCCACCATCCAGCCCGAGCAGGACGCCCTCGTGCGCGCCGACGCGGCCACCACCGTGTGCGTGCAGGGCGCCCCCGGCACCGGCAAGACCGCCGTGGGCCTGCACCGCGCCGCGTGGCTGCTGTACGCGCACCGCGAGCGCCTCACCCGCCAGGGCGTCCTCGTCGTGGGCCCCAGCACCGCGTTCCTGCAGCACATCGGTGCCGTGCTGCCCGCGCTGGGGGAGGTGCGGGTGGAGCAGGCCACCGTCACCGGCCTCGTCACCCGCCCCGGCGGTGGCCGGAAGGACGTCGCCGTGCGCGCCGCCGAACCCGCCGCGGTGGCCGCCCTCAAGGGCGACGCGCGCCTGGCCGAGGTCGTCCGCCGCGCCGTGTGGGCGGCGGTGGGCGACCCCGCGCAGGTCCTCGACGGCGGCGCGTTCGTGCTGCCGCGCGGCTCGCGGCGCTGGCGGGTCCCCGGGTACCGGGTGCGCGAGCTGCTCGACGAGCTCGCCTCGCGGGGCATCCGCTACGAGGCCGCCCGCGCCCTGCTGCCCCAGCGCCTCGCCCACGCCGTCCTGCAGCTGTTCGAGGCCGCCGGCGACTCCCCCGACGACGCCGTCCAGGACGCCGTCGCCCGCAGCGCCGACGTCAAGCGCGCCGTGAACCGCCTGCTGCCCGCCCAGGACGCCGCGAAGGTCCTGCACCGGCTGCTGTCCGACGCGGACTTCCTCGCCGCCTGCTCCGGCGGCGTCCTCGACGACGCCGAGCGCGCCCTCCTGCTGTGGGAGAGGCCCCCGCGCAGCGCCGGCACCGCCCGCTGGAGCCAGGCCGACGCCGTCCTGATCGACGAGATCGCCGACCAGCTCACCCGCACCGCCTCGCGCGCCCACGTCGTCCTCGACGAGGCGCAGGACCTGTCCCCGATGCAGCTGCGCGCCGTGGGCCGGCGCTGCTCCACCGGCGCCGCCACCGTCCTGGGCGACATCGCCCAGGGCACCACCCCGTGGTCGGCGCGCTCCTGGCCCGACGTGCTCGAGCACCTCGGCAAGCCCGGCGGCCACGTGGAGGTCCTCGACCGCGGCTTCCGCGTGCCCTCCGCCGTCCTCGACTACGCCGCCCGCCTGCTGCCGGCCATCGCCCCGGAGCTGACCGTGCCGCGCTCGGTGCGCCCCGACCCGGGCCGCCTCGACGTGCTGACCGTCGACGCGGACGCGAGGGAGGACGCGCTGGCGCGGGCCGTCGCCGTCGTCGCGGACCTGCTGCGCGAGGAGGGCTCCGTCGGCGTCGTCGTCGCCGACGCCGCCACCGACGCCGCAGCCGGCGCCCTCGCCGCCGCCGGTGTGCCCACCACCCGCCTCGACGCGGTGCGCGAGGACGACGGGCTCCCCGAGCGGGTGTCCCTCGTGCCCGCCACCCTCGTCAAGGGCCTGGAGTTCGACCGCGTCGTCGTGCTCGAACCCGCCGACGTCGTGGCCGGCGAACCCGACGAGCGCACCGGCCTGCGCCGCCTCTACGTGGCGCTGACCCGCGCCGTGTCCGCCCTCACCGTCGTGCACGCCCGGCCCCTGCCCGAGCGGCTGCGCTGAGCCGTAGGCTCCCCGCCATGCCCGAGGTCCCCTCCGTCCCCGCCGCCGACGTCCCCGCCGACGCCACCCTCCTCGACGTCCGCGAGGACGACGAGTGGGTCGCCGGCCACGCCGACGGCGCCCTGCACGTCCCCATGAGCGAAGTGCCGCAGCGCCTGGCCGAGCTGCCCGAGGGGGAGCTGCACGTCGTGTGCCGCGCCGGCGGGCGCTCCCTGCGGGTGGCGCAGTGGCTGTCCCAGAACGGCTACGACGTGGTCAACGTCGACGGCGGCATGGGGGCGTGGGCGGAGGCCGGGCGTCCCATGGTGTCCGAGACGGGGGACGAGCCCTTCGTGCGCTGACGTGTCGCGTTCCCGGGCGTGGTTCGCGTCCGGGCGGTGGGGCGTGACGGGTCCAGCGCCCGGGGTTCGCGCCCCGACGCCGCCCGCGGGACGCCGACGACCCACCCCGGCCACGGCCACTCACCCACCCGGCCACGCACGGTCCTCGGCGGGTCGCTGCTGGGCCGGACGGGTGGTCGGGAGCACTCTGGAGGG
Organism: Kineococcus auxinigenes; assembly: GCF_050871525.1. Taxonomy (NCBI): domain Bacteria; kingdom Bacillati; phylum Actinomycetota; class Actinomycetes; order Kineosporiales; family Kineosporiaceae; genus Kineococcus; species Kineococcus auxinigenes. The sequence continues at coordinate 100,303 of NZ_JBKBCT010000004.1, forward strand.
GCGGTCCGGTCGGGTCAGGTTTGGCCGGGGCGCGGCTCGGGTACCTACGCAGCCGTCAGCAGGGCGGCGGGTCAGGAGGACGGATGGCGACGGGACACTGCCCCGTGCCGGCGACGCACTGGTCGTCGTTCGAGCACGACGCCGCGTCCGTCCCCAGGGCCCGGCGCGTGGTCCGCTCCGTGCTGGACGGTGCGGGGCTGGACGCCGAGGCGACGGCGGAGATCGAGATCGTCGTCTCGGAGATCGTGGGCAACTCGGTGCGTCACGCCCGGCCGCTGGGCGGCGGGGAGATCCACGTGCAGTGCCTGGTGGTCCGCGACGGCGGTGCGCACGTCGAGATCGCCGTGACCGACGGCGGTGCGCCGGGGCGGGTGGTCTGCCCGCGCGCGGTGGACGACGGGGCGACCTCCGGGCGCGGGCTGCGCATCGTGGAGGGCCTGGCGGACGAGTGGGGCGTCGTGGAGAACCTCGACGACCTCAGCCGCACGGTGTGGGCGTCGTTCGGGGGCCCGACCCGCCTGCACCCGCGCTGACCCGCCCCCTTTCGGGTACTTCCTGCTACGCAGGGGCGTTTGTCGTCGCTCAGCGCGATAACGTGGGAGGTGACGCTGGAGAGCGCCGGCGTCACGACCCTCGGGAGGGCCCGTGGACCGCTCCCTCGTCGAGACCCCCGCGACCTCAGCGCCCGCGGCCCACCTCCCCGCCCACCTGCCCGGTCAGGGGCGACGCAGCGCCCTGGACGTGTCGGACCTGCGGGTGCTGGAACGCACGACCGTGCACCTGGCCGCCGCCCTCAGCGTGCGCGACGCCGTGGCCGTCGTGCTCGGCGCCGTCCAGGACGTCCTCGGCTCCACCAGCTGCGACGTCTTCCTCCTGGACGACACCGGCACCGCCCTGGTGCCCACCGGCGACGGCGTCGCCCGCACCCCGGCCGCCGGGCGCGCGCCCCGCCTGCCGCTGGACGCCTCCACCCCCAGCGCCCTGGCCGCGCGCACCCGCGAGCCGGTGCAGCTGCGCTCGCCGGCCGAGCTCGCCGCCCGCTTCGACGACCCCCTCAACGAGCGCCTCGTCGCCGCCGGGGAACGCTCCTGGGCGGCGCTGCCCATGCTCACCGACCGGGGGCTGACGGGGGTGCTGCGCCTGGGCCTGCCCCGCGAGGGGGGCCTGGACGAGGTGCAGCTGCTGCTGGCCGCCACCCTCGCCGGGCAGTGCGCCTGCGCGGTCGACCGCGCCCGCCTGTTCGACACCGCCCGCCGGGCCGAGCAGCGCTACCGCACCCTCGCCACGGCCGGCCGCCTCGACGTGTTCACCGCCGCCCCCGGTCGCGGGCTGACGAGCGAGCTGCCCGGCTGGCAGGCCCTCACCGGCCGCGCCGGCGCCGTCTCCGGGGCCGGCTGGACCGCCGACGTGCACCCCGCCGACCTGCCCGGCGTGCTGGCCGAGGCCACCGCCGCGGCCCGCGAGCGCCGCGCCGGCACCGCCCGGCTGCGGTTGCGCACCCCCACCGGCTGGCGGTGGATCGCCGCCACCGCCCAGCCGGTGCGCGAGGACCCCGACGACCCCGGTTCCCCCGTCCTGGAGTGGGTCGGCGCCCTCGACGACGTCGACGAGCGGGTCCGGGCGCGCCGCCGCACCCGCGCCCTGCAGGCCCTGACGGCGGCGCTGTCCACCGCCGGCACCCGCGCCGGGGTCGTCGACGCGGTGCTGCGCACCTGCCTGGACCTGCCCGGCACCGCCCGCGCGAGCCTGACCCTCGCCGACGACGAGCGCGGTCCGGGCGGTCCCCTCGCCGTGCACCGGCTGCGGCGCGACGGCCGGCGCGAGCACCTGGTGCGCGAGGACCGCCGCGCCGCCCAGCTGCTGCGCGACGTCGAGGCGTGCGCCGCCGCCGGCGGCTGGTACGCCGTCGGGCCGGAGGGCGCCCGTGTGCTGCCGCAGTGGGTGCGCGCGGCCTACCTGCAGGCCCTTGCCGACGGTGACACCGCCTGGGCGGTGCTGCCGCTGACCACCCCGCAGCGGCGCCTGGGCGGTCTGGTCGTGGGCTTCGCCGACGACGAGGCCGCCGACGAGGACGAGCGTGCGTTCCTGCTGGCCCTGGCCGGTCAGGTCGCCGCCGCCCTGGAGCGCGTGGACCTGCTGGAGCGCGAGCGCAGCACCGCGCGCGTGCTGCAGGAGGCGCTCAAGCCCGGGTCCCTGGCGTCCGTGCCGTGGCTGCACGCGCACCGCGCGACCGCCACCGGCGCCGGGGCCGCCGTGGGCGGGGACTGGGCCGAGCTGCTGGCCGTCGGCGGCGGGCGCGTGGCCGTCGTGCTCGGCGACGTCATGGGCCGCGGGGCGCGGGCCGCCACCGTGATGGGGGAGGTGCGCGCCCAGGTGCGCGCCCTCGCCCTGGTGGACCCGCACCCGGCCGCCGTGCTCCGGGGCCTGGACGCGTGCGCGGCGGCCACCGGCGGGGAGGACCTGGTCACCCTGGCGTACGTGCTGCTGGACCGCGACGGCGGGGCGCTGGTGGCCTCGGCGGGCCACCCGCCGCCGCTGGTGCGCACCGGTGGCGCCGCCCGCTACCTCGACGTGCCGGCGGGCCCGCCCCTGGGCGCCCTCCTGGACGGCGCGGGCGGCGCTCGCGACGCCGTCCTGGCGACGCGCCTGGAGCCGGGGCAGGACCTCGTGCTGTTCTCCGACGGCCTGGTGGAGACCCGCACCCGCTCCCTCGACGAGGGGCTGGCCACGGCCGCGCGGCTCGTGGCCGCCGCGGGCGACGCCTCCGTGCGCGGGGTCGTCGACGAGCTCGTGGGCGGCATGACGCGCGGCGAGCCCGTCGACGACGACGTCACCGTCCTCGCGGTCCGCCGCGCCGGTGGGGACGTGCTCTAGCCTCGCGAGCGTGCCGCCGCAGCCGTCCCCGACGCCGTCCCCGCAGCCGGCTCCCGCCCCGTCCCCGACCGTGGCCGTCGTCGTGCCGGCCAAGGACGAGGCCGAGCGCATCGCCGCCACCGTGACGGCCCTGCGCTCCCTGCCGGTCGCCGACCTCGTCGTCGTCGTGGACGACGGCTCCTCCGACGGCACCGCGGCCCTGGCGCGCGAGGCCGGCGCCCTGGTGGTGGCCCACCCGCGCAACCGCGGCAAGGCCGCGGCCATGCGCACCGGCGCCCGCGCGGTGGCGGCCCACGAGGCGGCGTCCCCGCGCCCGGGCACCGGGCCGCGGCCGCTGCTGTTCGTGGACGCCGACCTCGCCGGCAGCGCGTCGGCGACGGTCCCGCTGACCGGCCCGGTGCTGGCCGGCGAGGCGGACATGACGATCGCGGTGCTGCCGCAGCAGGCCACCGCCGGCGGCGGGCGCGGCCTGGTCGTGGGCCTGGCCCGCCGCGGCACGCTGGCGCTGGCCGGCTGGTCGCCGCAGCAGCCGCTGTCGGGGATGCGCTGCCTGAGCCGCGCGGCGTTCGAGGCCGCGCAGCCGCTGGCGCGCGGGTGGGGCGTGGAGACGGCCCTGACGATCGACCTGCTGCGGGCGGGGTACCGGGTGGTGGAGGTGCCGTGCGAGCTGCACCACCGCGTCACCGGTGCGGACCTGCGCGCCCAGCTGCACCGCGCGGCGCAGTACCGCGACGTGGCGCTTGCCCTGGTGCGCCGCGGTGCCGCCGGGGCGCTGCTCCCGGCCCGCCGCGCCGGTGGCTGAGGCGCCCCGGGCGGCGGTGCCGGTGGCCGAGGCGCCCCGGCGCCCGCCCGCCGCCGCGCCGGCCCCCGTCGCCGCCGCGGCGCTCGCGCTGCTGGCCTGGCTGGCCGTGGCCGTGGCCGGGCCCTCGGCGGCGGTGCCGCCCCTGGGGGACGGTGCGCTGCCGGTGGACCTGGGCCTGCGGCCGTCGTCCGCGCTGGTCAGCGCCCTGCTGGCGGTCTCGGTGCTCTCCGGGGGCGTCGCGGTGCTCACCGGCCTGGCCGCGGCGGCGCGGGGGTGGCGCCCCCGGGGGCTGCTGCTGCTCGCGGCCGCCGGCGCCGCCGCCACGGCCCTGGTGCCGCCCGCGGGTTCCGCCGACCACCTCAGCTACGCCGCCTACGGCCGCATCGCGGCGCTGGGCGCCGACCCCTACGTCGAGGCGCCCGACGCCTTCGCGGGCGGTGCGGACCCGGTGGCCTCGGCGGTGCGCGACCCCTGGCGCTCCACGACGTCGGTGTACGGGCCGGTGGTCACGGCCCTGCACGCGCTGGCCTCGCTGGCCGGCGGGGACTCGGTGCGCGCCACCGTGTGGTGCTGGCAGCTGCTGCTGCTGGCGGCGTGGGCGGCCGCGGCGGCCGGGCTGCACGCGGCGCTGCGCGAGGACGAGGCGCTGCGCGCTCGCGCCCACGTGCTGTGGACGGCGAACCCGCTGCTGCTGACGGTGGGCCTGGGCGGTGCGCACGCCGACGTCCTGGCGGGTGCGGCGGCGGTGGGGGTGCTGCTGCTGGCCCCGCGCCGGCCGTTCGCGGCCGGTCTGGTGCTGGCGGTGGCGGTGGGCACGAAGCTGCCGTACGGGGCGGTGGGGGGCGGGTTGCTGGTGGCGTGGTGGGCCGCGCGGCGCGCGGGCGGGCCGGGGGCCCCGGGCACCGGCTGGCTGCTGCGGGGGCTGGCGGGGGCGCTGCTGCTGCTGGTGCCCGCGCACCTGTGGGCCGGTGCGCACGCCTACGACCAGACCCGCACCGCCAGCCGGTACGTGTCGCTGGCCACGGTGTGGCGGCCCCTCGTCGACGCCGGCGTGCCCCGCGGGGCGCTGCTGCCCGGGACGCTGCTGCTCATGGTGCTGCTCGCGGTGCTGTGGTGGCCGCTGCTGGTGCACCGGCCCGCGGGCCCGTGGGGGCCCGCGCAGCTGCGCCGCTGCGCCGCCGGGGCCGGCGCGCTGCTGGCCCTGGGCTACCTGCTGGCCGCCCCGTACGAGCTGCCCTGGTACGACCTGCTGCTGTGGGGCCCGCTGGCGCTGGCGGCCACCGTCCCCGCCGGGGTGGCCGGCGGGTGGCTGGAGCGCCTGGTGGCGCTGCGGCTGACGCTGCTGGCGCTGGCGTACGTGCCGGGCCTGGTGGACGGCATGTCCCCGGCCGTGCAGGCGGTGACGCTGGGGTACCGGCGCGAGGTGGGCCCGTGGGTGGCGTGGGCGGCGCTGCTGGCCGCGGTGGCCGTGGGCGTGCTGGCGCGCAGGTGGGAGCATGGGCAGCGCCATGGCCACCACCCCCGCCCCCTCCGCGCCCGCCGGTGAGTCCGACGAGCTGCTGCGGACCTCCGCCCGCGCCTCGCTGACCAGCGTGCTGCCCGCCCCCGGCAGCGCCGCCGCCGACGACCCCGACGCCGTGTACGAGGCGTTCGCCGGGTGGGTCTCGGCCGGCGGCATCGAGCTGTACCCGGCGCAGCAGGAGGCCCTCATCGAGGTGGTCTCCGGCTCCAACGTCGTCCTGGCCACCCCCACCGGCTCCGGCAAGTCCCTGGTCGCCGCCGGCGCGCACGCCGCCGCCCTGACCGCGGGGATCCGCTCCTTCTACACCGCGCCGCTGAAGGCGCTGGTCAGCGAGAAGTTCTTCGCGCTGGTGGAGACGTTCGGCGCGGAGAACGTCGGCATGATGACCGGCGACGCGTCGGTGAACCCCGGCGCGCCCATCGTGTGCTGCACCGCCGAGGTGCTGGCGAACGTGGCGCTGCGCTCGGGCGCGTTCGCCGACGTGGGCCAGGTCGTGATGGACGAGTTCCACTTCTACGCCGAGCCCGACCGCGGGTGGGCGTGGCAGGTGCCGCTCATCGAGCTGCCGCAGGCGCAGTTCCTGCTGATGTCCGCCACCCTCGGCGACGTCGACTGGCTGCGCGAGGACCTCACCCGCCGCACCGGCCGGCCCACCGCCGTCGTCACCTCCGTGGAGCGGCCCGTGCCGCTGCACTACTCCTGGGCCACCACCCCGCTGCAGGAGACCGTGGAGGAGCTGCTGGTCACCGACCGCGCCCCCGTCTACGTCGTGCACGCCACCCAGGCCGCCGCCGTGGAGCAGGCGCAGGCCCTGACCAGCGCGAAGGTCGCCACCCGCGAGCAGCGCGACGCCATCGCCGAGGCGATCGGCGGCTTCCGCTTCGCCCCCGGCTTCGGCAAGGTCCTGAACCGGCTGCTGCGCATGGGCGTGGGCGTGCACCACGCCGGGATGCTGCCCAAGTACCGCCGCCTGGTGGAGACCCTGGCCCAGGCGGGCCTGCTGCGGGTCGTCTGCGGCACCGACACCCTCGGCGTCGGCATCAACGTGCCCATCCGCACCGTGCTGTTCGCGGGGCTCACGAAGTTCGACGGCCGCCGCACCCGCCACTACCGGGCCCGGGAGTTCCACCAGATCGCCGGTCGGGCCGGTCGCGCCGGCTTCGACACCGCCGGCACCGTCGTGGTGCAGGCCCCCGAGCACGAGGTGGAGAACGCCCGCCGCGTCGCCAAGGCCGGCGACGACCCGAAGAAGCTGAAGAAGGTGCAGCGCGTCAAGGCGCCCGACGGGTTCGTGTCCTGGTCGCAGGCCACCATGGACAAGCTGGTGACCGCCCAGCCCGAGCAGCTGACCAGCCACTTCCGCGTCACCACCTCGATGCTGCTCAACCTCCTGCAGCGCCCCGGCAACCCGGTGGAGGCGGCGCGCCACCTCCTGCTGGACAACCACGAACCGCGCAAGCGGCAGCTGCAGCACGTGCGCCGCGCCGTGGAGCTGTTCCGCGCCCTGCTGGACGCCGGCGTCGTCGAGACGCTGCCCGAACCGCTGGCCGACGGCCGGCAGGTGCGGCTGGTGAGCGACCTGCAGCTGGACTTCGCCCTGAACCAGCCGCTGTCGCCGTTCGCGCTCGCCGTGGTCGACGACCTGCTGGACCGCGAGTCGCCCACGTACGCGCTCGACGTCGTCTCCACCATCGAGTCCACGCTGGACGACCCGATGAAGGTGCTGCTGGCGCAGCAGTCCAAGGCCAAGGGCGAGGCCGTGGCCCGCATGAAGGCCGACGGGCTGGAGTACGAGGAGCGCATGGCCCAGCTGGAGGACGTCACCTGGCCCAAGCCGCTGGAGGAGCAGCTGCGCGCGGCGTACGAGACGTACCGGGCCGGCAACCCGTGGGTGGCCGACCACGAGGTGCGCCCCAAGTCGGTGGTCCGCGACATGTTCGAGCGGGCCATGACGTTCGGCGACTTCGTCGCGTTCTACCAGCTCGCCCGCTCCGAGGGCCTGGTGCTGCGCTACCTCAGCGACGCCTACAAGGCGCTGCGCCAGACGGTGCCGGAGGACGCCCGCACCGAGGAGGTCACCGACGTCGTGGAGTGGCTGGGCGAGGTCGTGCGCCAGACCGACTCCAGCCTCCTGGCGGAGTGGGAGAAGCTGCGCGCCGGCGACGACGTGGACGTCGTGGCCGCCACGGCGCCGGTGGAGGACGAGGCTCCGCCGGTGACCGCGAACGCGCGCGCGTTCCGGGTCCTGGTGCGCAACGCGGTGTTCCGGTTCGTGGAGCTGGCCGCCCTGGACCGCCCGCAGGCGCTCGCGGCGCTGGACGGCTCACCCGACGAGGACACCTGGGCCGACCAGCTCGACGCCTACTACGACGAGCACGACTCCATCGGCACCGGCCCGCAGGCGCGCGGCCCGCACCTGCTGCAGGTCGACGACGGTTCCGGCCCGCACGCCAAGGGCTCGCCCCGGCGCTGGTACGTGCGCCAGGTGCTGGACGACCCCGCCGGGGACCGCGACTGGGCGGTCGTGGCGGAGGTCGACCTGGACGCCTCCGACGAGGCGGGCGCGGCGGTGCTGCAGGTGGCGGGGCTGCTGCGGTTGTGAGGGCCGGCGGGACGTGGCCGGCCGCGGCCGTCAGGCCGCCCGGTCCCGCTCGCCGTCCTCCGGCTCGCCGTCCTCCTGGCCCCGGTCGTGCTGCTCGCCCAGCACCCGCGCCCGTCCCGAGCGCTGCAGCACCTCGGCCAGGCGCCACGCCTCGGCCCTGCTCAGGTGCAGGGCCATCTCCCGGTGGGTGCCCAGGCCGGAGTAGATCGCCACGCCCGACAGGTCCGGCTCGAACCCGTCGTCGTCGATCACGCTGAGGCAGAGCCAGGGCTTCACGCCCGGGCGGAAGTGCGCCAGCCGCATCGGCGGCACGGTGCGCTCCCCGGTGAGGTAGGGCACGAGCATCTGCACGTAGGTGAGGTCGTAGACCTCGGTGCGCCCCTCGGCGCGCAGGATGACGTCGTTGCCCTCGATGGTCACGGACTCGGCGGCGGTGGCCCCTAGCTGCACCTGCCTCATTCCACTGCACGCGCCCCGGCGGCGCACGCCGAGCGGGGTGCGTCCGGTCGGGTCACGACGGGAGCACACCTGCCGAGCACCCCTTGACAGCGCTGTCACGCGAGCCCAAGCTCGGGGGCCACGAGGTGACAGCGCGGTCATCGGGGGTGAGGACGTGGGCGGCCGGAGCACTGGCCCCGCGGGGCGGCAGGCCCACCGGGCCGTCGTGATGGCGGACGTGGCCAGGGTCGCGGGCGTGAGCCCCAAGACCGTCTCCCGCGTCCTGAACGACTCACCGCAGGTGCGGCCCGAGGTGCGCGACCGTGTCCGCGCGACCGTCGCGCGGCTGGGGTACCGCCGCAACGGCGCCGCCCGCGCCCTGGCCGCCGGCCGCACCGACGTCATCGGCATCGTGGCGCCGGAGACGGACCTGCACGGCGTGGCCCGGCACGTGCTGGACGTGGAGCGCGCCGCGCGCGAGCGGGGGCTGGGCACGGTCGTCGTCACGACCGGCGACGGTGCCGGTGACGACGCCGTCCGCCGCGCCGTCGAGCGGGCGGTGTCCCTGGGTGCCGAGGGCGTCGTGATCGCCGAGCCGCTGGTGCGGGACCCGGCGCTCCTGGACGCCCTCGCCGACGTCCCCCTCGTCGTCCCGGCGGAGTTGCCCCACCCCCACCCGCGGCACCGCTCTGCCGCCGCCGCCGAGGAGGAGGGCGGCCGCCTGGCGACCGAGCACCTGCTGGGTCTGGGGCACGAGACGGTCGTCCACGTCGGCGGCCCCGCCACGTGGCGGCCGGCGGTGCTGCGCGAGCGGGGCTGGCGCACCGCGCTGCGGGCGGCGGGTGCGCGGGTCGTTGAGCCGGTCCGCGGCGAGTGGTCGGCGCGGTCGGGGTACGAGGCCACGCGGGAGCTGCTCACCCGCGCGCCGTTCACCGCCCTGTTCGCCGCCAACGACTCCACGGCCATCGGTGCCGGGCGCGCCCTGCACGAGGCGGGGCTGCACGTGCCCGGGGACGTCTCGCTCGTCGGCTTCGACGACCTGCCGGAGGTGGAGTTCCTCCAGACGCCGCTGTCGAGCGTCCGGCAGGACATCGCCGGCGTCGCCCACCTGGCCGTCGAGCTCCTCGTCGGCGCGATGGCCGGGGAGCCCGCACCCGACGGCGCTGCGCCGGTGCACGCCGAGCTCGTGGTGCGGGCCAGTTCCGGCCCGCCCCCCGGAGGGGGTGGTGCTGCTCGCTGAGAGCGGGCGCGCGCCCTCCATGGGCTCGAGCGCACACCGAACACCGCACATCGAAACACCACGGACGAAGGAGTACCTGTGTTCCGCACGCGACGCACCACCGCCCTGGCCGCGGCCCTGGCCTCGACCGTCCTGCTCGTCGGCTGCAGCGGCGGTGACGGCGGTTCCGGCGACGACGGCGGCTCCGCCGAGCCGGTCAGCCAGGACCAGTTCACGGAGGCGATGAGCACTCCCACGGAGCTGACCTTCTGGACCTGGGTGCCCGACATCCAGAACCAGGTGGACATGTTCGAGCAGGAGTACCCCGAGATCGACGTCGAGGTCGTCAACGCCGGTCAGGGCCTGGACCAGTACACGGCGCTGCGCACCGCGCTGCGCGCCGGTCAGGGCGCCCCCGACGTCGTGCAGATCGAGTACCAGTACCTCTCGTCGTTCCTGCTGGACGACAACCTGCTGGACCTCTCGCCCTACCAGGGCGTCACCGACCTGCAGGAGCAGTACCCCGACTGGGTGTGGGAGCAGGTCAACCGCGACGGAGCGGTGTACGGGATCCCGCAGGACACCGGGCCGATGGGCATGCTCTACCGCGACGACCTGTTCGCGCAGGCCGGCATCACGCCCCCGGCGACCTGGGACGAGTTCGCCCAGGCGGCGCGCACCTACCGCGAGGCCAACCCCGACCGTTACATCACCGACTTCCCGCCCAACCAGGCGGGCCAGATGATCGGCTTCCTGTGGGCCAACGGTGCCCAGCCGTTCGGCTACGACGGTGAGGAGACCGTGACGATCGACCTCGGCACCGAGGAGGTCACCGAGGTCGTGCAGTACTGGCAGGACCTGGTGCAGCAGGACCTCGTCGGGGTGGACCCCGACTTCACCGACCAGTGGTACCAGGCGCTGTCCAACGGCACCTACGCCAGCTGGCTCACCGCCGCCTGGGGTCCGGTGTTCCTGCAGGGGACTGCGGAGAACACCTCCGGCCTGTGGCGTGCCGCCCAGCTGCCGCAGTGGCAGGCGGGTGGGCAGGCCACCGGCAACTGGGGCGGCTCGACCGACGCGGTCGTGGCGAGCACCGACAACCCGATCGCGGCGGCGGAGCTGGCGCGGTGGATCAACGTCGAGCCGGAGCCGGCGATGACGCTCGCCACCGAGCAGTTCCTCTTCCCGCCGTCCCAGCAGATCCTGGAGGACCCCGCCTTCCTGGACGCCGCGCCGGAGTTCTACGGCGGCCAGCAGGTCAACCGCGTCTTCGCCGAGGCCTCCGAGCAGGTGAACACCGAGTTCGGCTGGCTGCCCTTCATGGACTACGTGTACTCCACCTACGAGGACACCGTGGGCCCGGCGATCTCGGAGCGCGGCGACATGGTGGCCGCCTTCGCCCAGTGGGAGTCGCAGCTCGAGTCCTACGCCGAGGAGCAGGGCTTCACCGTCGAGTGAGGCCCGGAGGAACCATGAGGACTCAGAGACGGACCCCCGCCCCCGCCGGCGCGGCCGCTGGAGCGCCGCGCCGGCGGGGGGCCTCCCCCGCGCGGCGGCGCCAGCACCGCGCCGCCTACCTGCTCGTGGCGCCGTTCATGCTCGTCTTCGCGGCCATGCTCGTGGTGCCCCTGGGGTACGCCGCGTACCTGTCGCTGTTCCGGGAGCAGCTGATCGGTGGCACGAGCTTCGTCGGCCTGGACAACTACGTGCGCGCCCTCACCGACTCCGCCTTCCTCGAGGGCGTGGGCCGGGTGGCGCTGTTCCTCGTGATCCAGGTGCCGATCATGCTGGGTGCCGCGCTGCTGTTCGCGCTCCTGCTCGACTCCGGGTTGCTGTACCTGGAGCGCTTCGTGCGGCTGGCGATCTTCCTGCCGTACGCCGTGCCCAGCGTCGTGGCGACCCTCATGTGGGGGTACCTGTACGGCCCGGACTTCGGCCCGTTCGCGCAGATCGCCGAGGCGCTCTCGCTGCCCGCGCCGCGGTTCCTGTCGTCCGGCTGGATGCTCGGCTCGATCATGAACGTGCTGACGTGGGAGTTCGTCGGCTACAACATGATCATCATGTTCGCGGCGCTGCGCGCGGTGCCGGCGGACCTGTACGAGGCGGCGCGGGTCGACGGGGCCGGAGAGGCGCGCATCGCGTGGTCGGTCAAGATCCCGGCGATCCGGGGCGCGCTGCTGCTGACGGCGATCTTCTCGGTCATCGGCAGCTTCCAGCTGTTCAACGAGCCGCAGCTGCTGAGCATCCTCGCGCCCAGCGTCATCGACTCCGCGTACACGCCCAACCTGTACGCCTACAACCTGGCGTTCACGAACCAGAACATCAACTACTCGGCGGCCGTCGCCTTCCTGCTCGCCCTCGTGATCGCCGTCGTCTCCTACGTCGTCCAGCTGTCGTCCCAGCGCCGGGAGCGGAGCTCATGACCACCACCACACCCACGGCCGCCGAACGCCGGCCGGTGGAACCGAAGGGGCGCCGGAGCCTCACCCGGCGCAAGAGCCCGCTGCTGACGGTGCTGGCGATCCTGACGCTGCCGTACTTCCTGCTCCCGCTGTACTGGCTCGCCGTCGCCTCCACCAAGACCAACAGGCAGCTCTTCTCCACGTTCGGTCTCTGGTTCGACGACATCAACCTGTGGTCCAACCTGACCGACGTGTTCAGCGCCCAGGGCGGCATCTTCTGGACCTGGATCGGCAACACCGTGCTGTACGCCGGCGTCAGCGCGCTCGGCGCCGCGTTCCTGGCGACCGCGGCCGGGTACGCGTTCGCGAAGTACGACTTCCCCGGCGGGACCCTGATGTTCTCGATCGTGCTGGGCGCCATCATGGTGCCGACCACGGCGCTGGCGATCCCGACGTACCTGCTCTTCGCCGGCGCGGACCTCACCGACACCCGGTGGGCGGTGATCCTGCCGAGCCTCGTCAGCCCGTTCGGGGTCTACCTCATGCGCGTCTACGCCGCCGACGCCGTTCCCACGGAGCTCATCGAGGCCGCCCGGGTGGACGGCGCCGGTGAGCTGAGGATCTTCTTCACCGTGGCGCTGCGGCTGGTCGCTCCCGGCTTCGTCACGGTCCTGCTGTTCGCGCTCGTGGCGACGTGGAACAACTACTTCCTGCCCCTGATCATGCTCAGCTCCCCGGACCTCTACCCGCTGACCGTCGGCCTGGCGCAGTGGCAGTCCGCGGCGGCGGCGGGGTCGGGCGGACAAGTGCTGTTCTCCAGCGTGATCACCGGATCGCTCGTCTCGATCGTGCCCTTGATCGTCGCGTTCCTCTACCTGCAGAAGTACTGGCAGTCCGGACTGGCCACGGGAGGCGTCAAGGGATGAACGCTCAGGATCGGCTGCCGCGGAAGGTCCTCTTCGGGGCCGCCTGGTACCCGGAGTACACCCCCGTCCCGCGGGTGGAGGAGGACCTCGACCTCATGGCCGCCGCGTCGGTGAGCGTGGTGCGCGTGGGGGAGTCGGTGTGGTCCACGTGGGAACCGGAGGACGGCCGCTTCGACCTCGACTGGCTGGCTCCCGCCCTCGACGGAGCGCACGAGCGCGGGATCTCCGTGGTCCTCGGCACCCCCACCTACGCGGTGCCGATGTGGCTCGCCCGCAAGCACCCGGAGATCGCCGCCGAGGCGCCCGACGGCCACCGGCTGCGCTGGGGCAGCCGGCAGGAGGTGGACTTCACGCACCCGGCGTTCCGCTTCCACGCCGAGCGGGTGGTCCGTGCCGTCGTGGGCCGCTACGCCACCCACCCCGCCGTCATCGGGTACCAGGTCGACAACGAACCCGGCCTGCACCTGCTGCACAACCCCGCCGTCGTCGAGGCGTTCGTCGACGACCTGCGGCACGCGTACGGCGACGTCGAAGCGCTCAACGACGCCTGGGGCCTGACGTACTGGTCGCACCGGCTGTCCCGCTGGGCGGACCTGTGGAGTCCGCACGGCAACGCCCAGCCCCAGTACGACCAGGCGTGGCGCGCCTTCCAGTGCCGGCTGACGACGGAGTTCATCGCGTGGCAGGCGGGCCTCGTGCGGGAGGTGACCGCGGCCGCGGGCCGGGACGAGCAGTTCGTGACGACGTGCGTGTCGTACTCGCGGGCCGCCGTCGACGAGTGGGACGTCGACCGCCAGCTCGACGTCGCCGCCGGCAACCCCTACTACGCGGTGCAGGACGGGCTCGCGCTGCCCGCGGCGGACCCCGGGCCGGTGCAGGGCTGGACGACCACCGGGACGTGGGCGCTGATCCACACCGCCGACCGCATGCACGCCTCCAAGCAGGCACCGTTCCTCGTCACCGAGACCAACGCCGGGCCCATCGGCGGGTCGTCGGCGAACTTCCCCGCCTGGGACGGGCAGTGGCGCCAGGCGGCGTGGGCGCTGGTCGCTCGCGGCGCCCGGATGGTCGAGTACTGGCACTGGCACACCCTGCACGCCGGCACCGAGACGTACTGGGGCGGTGTCCTGCCGCACGACCAGCGACCCGGCCGGGTCTACGAGCAGGTCTCGCAGCTGGGTGCCGAGTTCGCCCGGGCCGGCGCGACGGTCGCCGGCCTGCACCCGGACGCGCACGTGGGGCTGCTGTACTCGGTGCCCTCGAAGTGGGGGCTCGCCTTCCAGCCGCCGTCGGTGCCGGGCGGTTCCTCCCCGTTCGCCCGCGACGAGAGCGCCTACGAGCGCCTCGTGGGGTGCTGGGCGCGGGGGGCCTTCGACGCCGCGCTGAGCACCCGGCTGCTGCACGACCGGCAGGTGCTGCCCCCGCCCGGGACCGGGGAGGACGAGGCGATGGACCCCGGCGGCGTCGCCGCCGAGCTGCCCGTGCTGCTCGTGCCCGCCCTGTACGCCGCCGGGGACGCGCTGCTGGACTGGCTGGTGGCCTACGCCGACGCGGGCGGCCACCTGGTCCTCGGCGTGCGCACCGGGTACGCCGACGAGCTCGTGCGCGCCCGCCTCGACGTCAAGCCCGCCCGGCTGGCCGCCGCAGCCGGGGTCTCCTACCAGGAGTTCTCCAACCTGGACGCTCCGGTGCCGCTCCTGGCGGCGGCAGCGGACGGGGGGGAGGTGCCGCCGCTGGCGCTGCCGTCGGCGGCCACCGCGACCACGTGGGTGGACTGCCTGCAGCCCTCGGGCGCCACCGTGCTCGCGGCCTACGGCCACCCCCACTTCGGGCGCTTCCCCGCGATCACCACCACCGCCCGGGGCCGTGGCCGCGTCACCGTGGTGGGGACGGTCCCGGACGCCGCGACGAGCGCGGCGGTCGTGGACTGGGCCGTCTCCACGGCACCGGGCGCGGTCGGCGCCGTGGACGCCCGCCGCTGGAGCGGACCCGAGACGGTCCGCGTCAGCTCCGCCGCGGCCCCGGACGGCACCAGGGTGCACGTCGTCCACAACTGGTCCTGGGACCCCTGCGACGTGTTCCCGCCCACGGCGCTGCGCGACCTCCTCGGGCCGGACCGGCCCACCGCGGGCCAGGCGCTACGGCTCGGGCCGTGGGACGTGCGGGTGCTGGCCGAGCGCTGAGCCGGGTCCCACCGGGTGTGCCCGGCGGGTGGTGCGGGAAGCCCCGCACCACCCGCCGCCTCGATCGCCGGCCGTCAGGGGAGCGGCGTGTCCTTCCGGAGTTCCCACAGCCCGTACTGCACGACGTAGGAGTACTCGTCGTGCCGCCAGGCCGGGATGAACCGGTACGACCACGGCGACAACCCCGCAGCCGTGATCGCCCCCAGCTGTGCGGTGGCGTCGTAGCAGTGCATGTCGACCCCCGGCAGGCCGTCGTCGGAGAACGCGCGCCGGGAACGGCCGGGTTCTCGCGCGGTGCGGTCCTCGACGACCCCCACCAGCAGGCGTGCCCCGGGCGCGCACGCGTCGGCGAGGTTCCGCAGCGTCCCGGGGAGGTCGCGGCAGAACTCCAGGCACCCCACGGCGACGACGACGTCGAAGCGCCCCCAGCCGCCCGGCAGCGGCTCGTGGAAGTCGTGCTGCTCGTACCGGCCCCCGGGCCTCCCGGCGCGCGCGACCGCGAGCATCCGCGCCGACAGGTCGATCCCCGTGACGGAGACGTCCGGGGCGAGGTTCCCCGTCAGCTGCCCCGGCCCGCACCCGACGTCGAGGACCCGGCACTCGGGCGTCACGGAACGCAGCAGGAAGTCCGCCACGAGGGGGCCGTAGTGCTCGAGGGAACGCCACCCCGGCACGTAGTGCGGGGCGAAGTCGTCGTAGTAGAGCGCGATGGCCTCGTTCTCGCCGGGCCTCGTTCCGCCGTGCACGGGTCGGTCGCTCCCAGGTGTTCTCACAGCGCTTCGGGCCTGCGGTCGGGGGAGGAGATTAACACCGGGGCCCGGAGCGCCCCGTGTCGGCTGGCCGCACCGGCAGCGCGCTCCTACCATCGGAACCGGACTCACGCTGCGTCGTCGTCGCGGTGCACCGGCGGCTCGGGTGGTCGGGACCAGCAGCAGTGGTGGGCGGTGCAGCGGGGAGGCGTCACGGTGACCCAGGTCCACGTCGAGCCGCGGACCGGTGCCAAGCCCCCGGCCAGCGCGATGCAGGGCGCGATCAGCTTGATGGTCTTCCTCGTGGCGATGGCCGTCCTGGGTGTGGGCCTGGGGCACCTGCTGCACAGCTACCTCCTCGGCGCGGGTGGCGGGGTGCTGCTCGCCTCGATCATCACGGCGGCCAGCGCGTGGGCGCGCCGGCGTCAGTAGCCGGTTCCACCCGGGCCGCCGGTGCGGCCACCTGCGGTGCGTCAGCGGCGACCGGGCTGGTCGGCCATGCGGGTGCGCGCCTCGTCCAGGCGTTCCAGGAGGTTGCCCAGGGAGTGCTCGAACTCCTCGCTGAGGTCCTCCACCGCCAGCCGGCCCGCCAGCCGGGTCAGCGTGGGGAAGGCGCCGAGGTCCAGCGAGGTGCCCTCCGCTGCCGCCTCTGCCGCTGGTGCCTCGGTGGAGACCTCCAGCAGCAGGTGCCCGACGAGGAAGCTGCCGAAGGCGCGGTAGGCGTAGACGGCCGCGTCCTCGCTGAAACCGCGCGCCAGCAGCGCGGCCAGGAACCCCTCGATCCAGCGCAGGCTGCGCAGCGGCGGACGGATCCAGGGCGCCGCCCGGTGGCGGGTGGCGACCAGGGGGAAGATCTGCGGGTGCTGCAGGGCCATGCGGCGGATCCCGGTCGCCACCCGGCGCAGGAAGTCCTGCCAGTCGTCCTCGGGGCGCAGCAGGACGTCGGGGTCGGCGTACAGCTGGTCCAGCAGCCGGTCCACCATGGCGTCCAGGAGCTCGTCGCGACTGCGCACGTAGCGGTACAGGGCCATCCCCTCGACCTCCAGGGAGGCGCCCAGCTTGCGCATCGACAGCTCGGCCAGGCCGAAGCGGTCCACGTGGTCGATGGCGGCTTCGAGCACGACGCTCTTGCTCAGCCCCGGCCGTCGGCGCGTGGCGCCGCTGCCGGCGCCCGGAGCAGTCGTCCCGCGCCTGCTCGCCGAACGCTGGTTCGACCCGCCGCTGGGCACGGACCGCCCCGACGACGCTGACACCGCACCACCTCCTGCACCTCACCGTCGCCCGTCATGATCCACCACTGCGGTGACCGGACCACCGCCCCGTCCTCGTCCGGCAGCGGACGGGCGCAGGCTGATCGGCGGCGACGGGAGTGATGTCCTCGATGCTCACCGCGATGGGTCCCCGCCGCACCTCCAGGACGACGGCCCACCGTCAGCACCAACCCGTTCACGCTGCACCCGGTCAGGGGGTGTCATGCCGATCAGCGAGGACCAGGCCTTCCTGGTGGCGCGCTCGAACGCCGTCGACCGCGCGGGCGGTTCCGGTGACGGCGGTGCTGCGGTTTCGAGTTGCGGGGTGCTCCGGTGCCTGGCTTCATGGTTCAGCGCTTGACGATGTAAACCGGGAAGCCGTCGGCACGACGCCGACCTCCCCGGCGAGAGCGCTCCACCCATCGGCACGACCCGGGAGTCGACATGATCACAGCAATCATCACCGCCGTCATCATCGGCGCGATCATCGGCGCCCTGGCCCGGCTCGTCCTGCCCGGCCGGCAGAACATCTCGATCCTGCTGACCATCGTCGTCGGCATCATCGCTGCGATCATCGGCACGTTCCTCGCCCAGGCGGTGGGTGTGGCGAACACGCCGCGCATCGACTGGATCGAACTGATCCTGCAGGTCGCCGTCGCCGCAGTCGGCGTGACGATCGTCGGCTCGCTGTCCGGCCGCAGGCGCTGACGGCGCCGCCCCCAGCAGAGCCCGGCACTCGCCGCGCGCGCCGAACGCGCGCAGGCGTTTCGAGCAGTTCCCCTCGAACGATCAGGAGATCGACATGACCGGCAACACCTTCAACGCGGAAACCCTCTACGGCGCCACGGTCACCGGCACGGACGGCGACAAGATCGGCAAGGTCGACGAGGTCTACCTGGACAACGCGACGAACCAGCCGGAGTGGGTGTCGGTGAAGACGGGCCTGTTCGGTTCGAACGTCTCCCTGATCCCGTTGTCCTCGGCCACGGTCAGCGGTGACACCATCACGGTGCCGTTCGAGAAGTCCATGGTCAAGGACGCTCCGCACCACGACCCCGGTCACGAGCTGAGCGAGGCGGACGAGGACGACCTGTACCGCTACTACGGCATCTCCTCCTCCGGCGGCACCGTCACCGAGACGTCCTCGACGCAGACGGGCGGTACCACCGGTTACGCGGGCACCGCTTCCGGCACGACCGGTACGGCCTCCGGCACGACGGACGCCGGGGTGCGCGGGGCCGGTCACGACACCTCCGGGCCGAACACCGATGACGCCATGACGCGCTCGAAGGAGGAGCTGCACGTGGCCAAGGAGTCCCGTGAGGCGGGCCGGGCGCGGCTGCGCAAGTACATCACCAGCGAGACCGTGACCCGCAGCGTGCCGGTGAACCGTGAGGAGGTCGTGGTCGAGCGTGAGCCGATCACCGAGGCCAACCGTGGTGCGGCGATGTCGGGTGGGGACCTGACCGAGGAGGAGCACGAGGTGACGCTGCACGAGGAGCGTGCGGTGGCCGCCAAGGAGACGGTGCCGGTGGAGCGGGTGCGTCTGGGCACGCAGACCGTGCAGGAGGAGCAGAGCGTCTCCGCCGAGGTGCGCGAGGAGCACATCGACGTCGACGCGGACGAGGCCACCCGCACCGGCCGCGACCGCGACGCCCGCTGAGTCGACCTCACCGGTGAGCGGTACCGACGAGCGGGCGGCCGAGGTCGTCCGCTCGGCCGAGGAGCTGCGTGTGCAGCGGGTGCGCGTGCCCAGCGAGCGCGTGCGCATCCGCAAGGAGGTCGTCTCCGAGGTCCGCACGGTGCAGGTGCCGGTGCGCGTCGAGCGGCTCGTGGTGGAGCGCGAGCCGCTCGACGCGGCCGGGGACGGCGCGCAGGGGGATGAGCCGGCGGGTGCCGCACCGGTGGAACCGCTGGTGATCGTGCTGCACGAGGAGGTCCCCGTCGTCTCCGTGCGCGTGGAGCCGACCGAGGTGGTGCGCGTGGGCGTCCGTCAGGTGAGGGGCGAGGAGGCCGTGCGCGCCGAGCTGCGCACCGAGCAGGTGGCCGTCGAGCAGGTGGACGGCCCGGCCCGCGTCGCAGAGCCGGACTGACAGCGAGCAGGTGCACGACCCCGAGACCCCGTGCGGTTCCCCGCACGGGGTCTCGTCACGTCCGGTGGCGTCCGCGCCACCGGCGACTCACTCCTTCTTCGCGCCGAACATGATCTCGTCCCAGCTCGGCACGCTGGCGCGCTTGCCGGCCCCCGCCGCGCCACCCGGTCCGCGGCGGGCGGAGCGGTTGCGGCGACGCGGGGCGGGGGGGGGGGGGGGGGGGGGGGGGGCGGGCGGGGGGGGCGGGGGGGGGGGGGGGGGCGGGGGGGGGGGGGCGGGGG
>NZ_JBKBCT010000183.1:0-553 GCF_050871525.1 Kineococcus auxinigenes
GACGCTGAGCTAGTAAGGCAAAGATGCTCTCTGCTTGCTCCTGATTGCGTAAGCGCTCCATGGTCTGGCGAGGAGCATGTCCGCCGACAGATGCCACCGTTACTGCATCCTTTACGACTCTGACGTAATGCACCCAGTTCACGCCTCGTTCGTGGCGATGGTCTGAGAGGGAATTCGACGGTAGGGAAGGGTGTAGCCGGTATGTATCGATGTCTTGGACGTGGCCGGCTCCTACAAATCCCCGCCCGTTAACAAAGGCTAGAACCCAGTCCCCCTCATTCATTTTCTTCAGTATTGCGGCACCCTTGTCCTCGGGGTTCCCTTCGAAGCCTGCCGTAATTACGCCACGCTTGATGTTCTGAGTCCACCAATCTGAAACTGCTGGCTTGCCTATATTGAAAACGTAGTAATCCACTTGCCCTCCAGATAATTTCTTCTTTGAGCTTCCACGCTACAGATGCTGGCGTGCAAGGTGGTACAGCACCGCTATGTGTTGTGGGTCCAGAAAAGTTATTACTGCGCCGGGTGGGACGCAATCCTCCATTTTGAGAGG
>NZ_JBKBCT010000184.1:0-546 GCF_050871525.1 Kineococcus auxinigenes
TACCAACAGGCCTTGCCACGTTCTTCGGGGCATCTTGGCTTTCATCCCACCGGGAACTCATTCCCGGTGCGGGCATGGGTTGCCTCGCATTGACGCCGAGATAGAGCGCACCAACGCGGAGCTGGATGCGCACATTGCCCAGTCCACGGCTTCCGCCGAGCAGAGCGCGGATCTGCTCGCCCTGCTTGGGCAGGTGAAAGCCAAGAAGGTGCCGTTGCCCGCCCAGGCAGAGGCACAGATCAGGAAGATTGCCGATGTTGCTCGCGAGAGGACAGCATTGAATTCTCGTCGTCAGCAGACCAGTTCAATGCCTTCCAGACAGCAGTTCGTCGGAAGCGACAAGCTGTCCAGCGACAGCGATGATTTTGATCTCTGGCTGTACATGGCGACAGATGTTCCGACCAGCCTGAGAACGCTGCTACTCAGTGCGCTCAACTCGTATCATCATGGCATGCCGACTGATTCACATGGACAATTCTCGGGCGCTGGGACGTCCGGGAACTGGGGCGATGACGCTCCGGATCAGAGAGCCTCGGATGCTGCTGC
>NZ_JBKBCT010000050.1:0-29125 GCF_050871525.1 Kineococcus auxinigenes
GCCCCCCCCCCCCCCCCCCCCCCCCCCACGCCCGCCCCCCCCCCCCCCCCCCCCCCCCCCCCCCCCCCCCCCCGCCCCCCCCCCCCCCCCCCCCCCCCCCCCCCCACGGCGCGGTCGGTCTACGGGATCCCCGGGCCGGCCGCGGGCTGAGACCCGCGGCCGGGAACCCGTCAGCGGTCGACGACGAGGAGCGTGTTGCCGTCCGGGTCCGCCACGGTGACGAACAGGCACGTCGCCGGGGCGCCCTGGACGGGGGAGCAGGGTGACCCCGTGCGCGAGAACTCCTCGCGGAACGCCGCCACGTCCTCCACCCGGAAGCTCACCGGTGCCCACGCCAGGCCCGGGCGCACCGGGATGCCGCTGGCGGGGCCCATGAGGGTCAGGCGCCGACCGTCGCCGTCCCGCAGCACCGCGGCGTGCTCCTGCACGTCGGTGGCTTCGAGGCCGAAGCGGCCGCGGTACCAGGCGGCGGCAGCGGTGGTGTCGTGGACCGGCAGGAAGCTGGAGGCCAGGGTCGCGATCATGCCGGCACCGTAGGCGCACCTCCCGACACGACCGCGCCGGGTGGAGGTGCGCCGGGGTTCCCGTCGATCCGGGAGGGCGGTGGGAAGATCCCCGTGAGCGGTGCTCCGAGTACGGTGTCGACGTGACGCGCTGGGGCGGGAGCGGGGACTACGTCGAGGGCGAGCGCGTGTTCGCGCCGCCGCAGGGCAGCTTCGACCCCGACTGGGTCGCAGGCCTGGTCCTCGACCGCTCGGGGAGACCCGCCGCGGTGCCCCGTCACGTCCTCGCCGACGCCGCGCACGCCGACTGGGTCCGGCGCTCTCAGGGCGCTGCGGAGGACGTCCGGGTGCAGGCGCTGGGGGAGGACGGGATCGCGCCGGCCACCGCTCGCGAGGTCGTGCGGGCCGTGGAGGACTTCGTCACCGCCTACGGGATCGGGTGACCCGCGCTCGTGTCCGTGCCGCCGGCCGCTGTCGTCTCGCAGGACATCGGTGACAGTTCCGAACCAAGGCACCGGTGACACTGCTGCCGGTCTTGGTGGCGACACTTCCCGGGCCTCGGGTCTGCGGGTGGAGGGCGTCCATGCCTGCTGGTGAGGCACCTACGACTTACCGCTCATGCCGATGACCGACCTTGCTGACAGGAGCGATCGGGACCGCCACGATCAGCTGATGAGCATGGAAGGACTGCGCGCAGCCCTCGCTCCCACGGCCGGGGAGTGGATCGCTGAGCGGCTGCGCGGCTTCGGCAGCACCGTCGCCTGCAACGTACCGACCGGGTTCGCGGCCTACGCGCGCGTCCTGCACCCCGTGGACCTCTACGCACCCCCCGTGGACTTCGCGAACGACCCCACAGCCGACCCGGCAGAGCACAGCGCGACGCTGACGTGGACGCAGGTGTGCGAACGCACTGGCCGCACCCCGCACGCCCTCATGCAGTGGCGTTCCATCACGACCCCCGCGCCTGGTGTGCAGCTGCCGCTGTCCTCCGAAGGGCGGTGGGACGAGGTGGACGTGCGGGAGGGGACGCTGGAACCGCCGGCGTTGAGCTCGCTGCTGGACGTCCTAGCCCTCTTCACCGGGGAGCAGGAGTGCCACCACGCCCTGTGGGAGGGCTACGGCTGGCTGACCGGCGCCAGCTCCTTCCTCGTCTTCGCCCACGCCGACAGCGAGGGCGGACCGCCACCTCCGCCCCCACGACCTGCGCAGGTGCCGCCCCAGCTGCAGCAGGCCTTGACCGCGCCGCGCTTGTCGCTGCCCGGACGTGACCACCTGCTCCTCGCCGGGCCGCTGCGCGCGGCACTGGCCATGGGGCACCAGGTCACCGACGACTGGTTCGACCCGCAGTCGCCGAACCTGCTGTGGCCGACGGACCGATCCTGGTGCCTGGCCAGCGAGATCGACTTCGACTCCACGCTGATCGGGGGGTCGGTCGAGCTCATCGAGGCGGTGCTGGCCGCGCGGGGGTTGGAGGCGTGGGCGGTGCAGGAGGAGGACGACCTCAGCCTCTTCGCCGACACGCTCAACACGTGAACCTCGGCGAGCTCGGGGCGACGCATTCAGACAAGACGGCACCCACGCGCGCGTACTGACCCCGACTTCACAGTCATCCCGCGCTGCGCGCTGCTCCGGTCAGCGCTCGAGGGCGTCGCGCTGGTCAGTGGCTGCGCCCCCAGGCTTCGAACTGCTCCTGCACCTCGTCGAAGAACGTCGTCTTGGCGCGGGTGTAGTCGTCGTAGTCGGCATCGCCGGCGTGCTCAGCGGCCACGCCGGCCTTGAAGGAGGCGTAGCGATCACGGGCCTCGGGGTGGGCACGCAGCCAGTCGCGGAACCAGACGGCATAGCGCCCCCATGGCGAGGCACCGAGCCGAATGTGCAAGATCGCCGCTTCCGGACCGTCGATGTCGTGGACGAAGAGGCGCTTGCGCCACACCTCGTCGGGCACCTGCTCGGAGCCGCGCGGGATGTCGCGGTAGACCCCCGGGGAGTCTGGACGCGATCCCGTGGTGGGGATGAAGCCGGTAGGGGCCAGCGCCTGGTCCAGCAGCTCGGGTTGAGGCAGTTCACTGACGACGACCTGGAGGTCGATGTAGGCCTTGGCCATCAGGCCGGGTACCGAGGTGGAGCCGATGTGCTCGAAGGACTGACCCACTCCCAAAGGCTTGATCGCGAGCTCTACCGCGGCGAGCAGCTGTGCTGCGCGTCCGGGCCAGGCAGGGTCGTAGGGCTGCAGCACCGCAGGTCCAGGCACGGGTCGGACGGTAGCGAGGAGGGTGCGCGCGGTGTGCCAGTACGAGGGTGTGTCGGCGGTACGAGATGCGCTTCCCGCCGCTGAGGGGCGAGTCGGAGGCCGCACGGTCATCCCGCAGCGCGTGCGCTGTCGTTGGCGGCCGGTACCTGCTCAGCCCTGCGGCTGTCACCGACGTCCTGACACATCGACCGTCACCGGTGTCCTCGTGCAGAACCGTCACCGGAGTCTTGAGGCGTGGCACGTGCCGCCGGCCGCGAAACCGGTACCGCTCGCAGCCCGACGGCGGCACGCTGGCCGGGTGCTCGACGACGCGCGGTTGCAGGAGGTGGCGCAGCGGCTGCTGCGCGTGCCGGGGGTCGAGGCGGTGGCGCTCGGCGGCAGCCGTGCCCGCGGCGAGCACTCCCCGGACTCCGACGTCGACCTGGGGCTGTACTACCGCCCGCCCCTGGACGTGGCGGCGCTCGGGCACCTCGCCCGTGAGGTCGCCGGGCCGGGCGTCCGGGTCACCGAACCCGGCGGCTGGGGGCCGTGGGTCGACGGCGGCGGCTGGCTGAGAGTCGACGGCACCGCTGTGGACTGGATCTACCGCGACCTGGACCGGGTGCAGCGCAGCTGGCGCGGGGCGCAGGACGGCGAGCTCACCTGGCACGCCCAGACCGGCCACCCGCTGGGTTTCCCCGGTTTCGCGTACGCCGGCGAGGCCGCCCTGGGCGTGGTCCTCGCCGACGCCACCGGCGAGCTGACGGCCCTGCACCGCGCCGCACGGGCCTACCCGCCGCGGCTGCGCGAGGCGGTGGTCGCCTCGCTGGGGGAGGCCGCCTTCCTCGTCGGCGGCGCTCGCAAGGCCGCGCCCCGCGGTGACAGCGCCTACGTGGCCGGTTGCCTGTTCCGGGTCCTGCTGCTGTGCGCGCACGCCGTGCACGCCCACGCCTGCCGGTGGGTCGTCAACGAGAAGGGCGCCGTGGCTGCGGCGAGCCGGTTGCCCGAGGCGCCCGAGCGGTTCGGTGAGCGGGTCGACGCGGCCCTCGCCTCCCTGGGCGGTGGGCCGGCGGGCCTGGTGGCCGCGCTGGAGGCCGCCCAGCGGATCGTGGACGACACCGGACGCTGCTGCGGCACGGGCCCGCTCGCCGTGCAGCGGGCGAGCGCGCAGCAGTGGCCGGTGGTGCGCGAGGTCCGGTTGCAGGCGCTGGCCGACGCGCCGCGGGCGTTCGGCTCCACGCTGGCGCGCGAGGAGGGTTTCGACGACGGCACCTGGCGGCGGCGGGTGCAGGACGGCGACTGGTTCCTCGCGTGGTCCGCGGGGCGCGCGGTGGGGGTGGCGGCCCTGGTGCCGAGCGAGGTGGTCCCCCCGGTGGGCGAGCGCGAACTCGTCTCGGTGTGGGTGGAACCCGGCCACCGCGGCGGCGGGACGGCCGCCCGGCTCGTGGAGGCCGCCTGCAGCCGGGCCGCCGCCGGGGGAGCGGCGACGGTGGGCCTGTGGGTGGCCGACGGCAACCCGCGGGCCCGGCGGTTCTACGAGCGGCTCGGTTTCCGCCCCACGGGGGAGCGGAAACCCCTGCCCAGCTCCCCGGACGTCGAGGAGGAGCGACTGCGGCGCGCGGCCGCACCCGGGTGAGCGCCCCGGGCCCGTCCTCAGGCCGGTCGCTCCTCTCGCGAGCCCGCCGTGCCGGCGGTGGGGGAGGTGCGCCGCTCGCGCCGACCGCGCGCCACCTCCGTCGCCAGCGCGTCGAGCGGTTGCGCGAGGGCGGCGAACGGGGCCGCGAGGTGGTCCAGCCACGCGCGCGCCGCGTCCAGCCCGGCGGGGTCGAGGGAGTAGAGGCGGTGGGTGCCCTCGGCGCGCACGGTCACCAGCCCGGCCTCCCGCAGCACTCGCAGGTGCTGCGAGACGGCTGGCTGGGAGATGCTCGTGCGCGCTCGCACCGCCTCCACGAGCGTTCCCGCAGGGTGCTCCCCGTCGACGAGCAGTTCCAGCAGGAGCCGCCGGACCGGTTCGCCGAGCGCTTCGAAGACCCCGGCCACTCAGCCGGCCGTGCCGTTCCCGGGGACGTCGTCCCCCGGGGCGGCCGTGTACGCGGCGACGGTGCGTTCCGCCGCCTCGCGCGCCGCGGTGGTCTCGTCGCCGTCGGCCGCGGCGGCCGACGCCCAGCCCTCGGCCGCGGTCCGCACGAACTCCACACCCTCCGCGGAGGTCAGCAGCCCAGCGGCCAGGGCGGGGTCCACGGCCTCGCCGCTGTCCAGGTGCAGCCCCAGGCCCAGCAGGCCGAGGTCCCACCCCAGGCCCACCGCGCTGGGCCCGAACCGTTCCCACAGCTCCGGGTCGACGGGTGCCTCGTGGAGCAGTTCCAGCAGGGTGCCGCCGTCCTCCGGGGTGAGGGTGACCCGCAGCCAGGACACCACCGGCCCCATCTCCCAGGTGACGGCGAACGTCTCCGGCGCCCGGCACTCCTGGACGAGGCCGCCCGCGTTGCCTTCGAACCGGTAGCGGCCCCCGACGCGCAGCTCCCCGCTGACGGGCAGGAACCAGCGGGGGATGCGCTCGGGGTCGGTCAGCGCGTTCCACACGTCGCCCGGCTCGCCGCGGTAGCCGCGGCGGGCCACGACGACGCGCGTGGGAGTGCCGTCGCGCGAGCCGGTGCGGACCTCGCGCACCACCAGGCCCGCCACGGACACGGGGTCTGCGATCACAGCCACCACCTCCATAAGTATCGACTTATGAAATGACGGTAGTCCCGCGGGTCCGCCGGCACAACCCCCTGGCGCTCGCACCCGCCCCGGGGCCGTGGGAGCCTGCCGCGCGTGCCGCAGCCCCCCGCGCCCCGCACCGGTGCACCCGTCCGCCTGCCGGGGCACCGGCCCGCCCACCTGGCCCGCAGCGGGTTCTTCGACCCGGCCCACCCGGAACGCCCCTGGACGGGCGAGGTGCGCCTGCACCGGTTCCTCGTCGACGGTGACCCCGCCCGCGAGCGCTTCCGCCTCGAGCGCCCCGTGGGCTACTGGGACGCGCGCCTGGGCCCGGTCGTCGTCCCCGCCGACCCCGCGGGGTTCTCCACCGACCTGACGTCCGTGCCGCCGGCGCTGCGCTGGCTCGTGCCCACCACGGGCCGCCACCTGCCGGCCGCCCTCGTCCACGACGGCCTCGTCGCCGGTTCCGACGGGCCGCCCTCCTACCTCGCCACCCGCCCCGTGGACCGCGTCAGCGCCGACCGGCTGTTCCGCCGAGCCCTGCGGGACCTGGGTGTCGCCCCGCTGCGCCGGGAGGTGATGTGGGCGGGGGTGTCCGTCGTCACCGCGCTGACCGGGCCGCTGCGCAGCACGTGGCGCTCGTGGCTGGCCGCGGCCGCCACGGCCGCGCTCGTCCTCGTCGTCGGCACCCTGGCCGTGGTGGACCTCCTCGACCTCGCCCGCGTCCTGCCCTGGATGGGACAGCGGGCGTGGTGGGTGGAGCTGCTGACCGGTGCGGCCGCCGCGCTCACCGTGCCGCTGCTCGCCGCACCCCTGTGGGGCCGCCGGTGGCGCGCCGGCGCCGTCGCCGGGGTGGCCGCCGCCGCCCTGCTGCCCGTCACCGTGGCCGTGCTGCTGGCCTCGGCGTCCTTCGCCGCGGTCGACGCCCTCGCCGGCGGGCGCCCCCGGCGCGCCGCGCGCTGGGCGGTGTTCGCGCTCGCGCTCGCCGGGACCGTCGCCGCCGTCGCCGCCCTGGCCCGCTGACCACGCCGGGCGGTCAGCCCACCTCGTCCGCCCCGTCCGGTGCCCCGCTGCCGTCGGGGCCGGCCACGAAGTCCTCCACCGCCAGCAGGTGGTGACCCATCCGCAGCCGCGCCCGGTCCGGGTCGCGCTCCTGGACCGCCCGCAGGATCGCCCGGTGCTCCTGCAGGGTGCGCTCCAGCGCCCCCTCCTCGGCGATCGCCCGCCACACGCGGGCGCGCGCGGTGCGCCCGGCGAACGCGTGCACCAGCGAGGCGAGCACCGGGTTCCCGCTGGCCGTGGCCACCAGGTCGTGGAACCGGATGTCGGCCTCCACGAACGCGTGCGGGTCGCTCACGTCCCGCGCGGCGTCCGTCGAGTCCTCCAGCGCCGCCCGCAGCCCCGCCAGGTGCTCGTCGTCGGCGTGCAGCGCGGCCAGCCCGGCGGCCTCCGTCTCCAGCAGGCGCCGCACCGCGTGCAGGGCCTGCGCGCCCGGCTGCCGCTGCAGGTCCACCAGGAACGCCATCGGCGTCAGCAGCACGGAGGAGTCCAGGGCGGTCACGTACGTGCCGGCGCCCTGGCGCGACTCCAGCACGCCCATCAGCGACAGCGCCCGCACCGCCTCGCGCAGCGGTCCGCGCGAGACGCCGAGCTCGCGCGCCAGGTCGGCCTCCACGGGCAGCTTCTGGTTCGGGCGCAGCACGCCCTCGGCGAGCATCCGCTTGATGCCCTCCACGACGACGTCCGTCTGCGAGCGCGGCCCACCGCGCTCCCCGCGTGCGCGGTCCTCGTCGACCACGTCTCCCCTCCCGCCGGTCGCTGGAACCCGCGAGCCTAGTGCGCTGCCCCGTGGGCCCCAACGCCCGGCGCCCGGCCCTCAGCGCGGGCAGACGCCGGTGTCCGTGCCGTCGTCCTGCACGAGCGCCGCGAACTCCTCGGAGTCCAGGACCGGTTCGTACCCCAGCCGGGTGCGCGCCGCGGTGAGGTCCCAGTGCTGCCGGCTGTTGCCGGACACCGCGGGGAACACCCCGTGGTGCACGTCGGCGTCCAGGGCGCGCACCACCAGCTGCCGCAGGTCCGCCGGACCCAGCCAGCTCGCCAGCTGCGAGCGCTTCGTCGGTTCCGGCACCGTCGCCCCCAGCCGCAACCCGATCGTGCTCAGCGGCCCGCGCCGGGAGACGACCTGCGCGACGGCCTCGTCGAACACCTTCGTCGCCCCGTACGGGCAGCACGCCCGCGGGGCCCACGCCGCGTCCACGGGGACCCGCCCGTCCGCCTCGTGCGCACCCATCGCGTGCACGGAACTGGCGAACACCACCCGGCGAACCCCGGCGCGCTCCGCCGCCGCCAGCAGCGCCGCGAAACCCTCCACGTTGGGCCCGCGCAGCTCCTCCCACGGGGCCGACGGGTCCGGGTTCCCGGCCAGGTGCACCACGGCACCCACCCCGTCCAGGGCCCGCTCCAGCGCGGCCGGATCGGTCAGTTCCCCGGTCACCACCTCCGCGTCCGGGTGGTCGGCCGCCTCGCGGTCGAACGACCGCAACGGCCGGCCCGCCAGCCCCGGCAGCAGTTGCGCGGCGACGCTGCCCGCCGCGCCCGTCAACAGCACCCGCTCCGCGTCCACACCCCGAGCCTGGCCCACCGCGGCCGCCTCCGCCCTCCGGGGCGCGCCCGCGCGACGACCGGCGGACGCGCCCCGCTCCCCGTGAGCACCACGATGGCGACCGTGCACCCGACGCTGCCCGCCGCTCCGCCGCGCGCCACCGCCCTGACCGAGCGCGTGCCCGCCCCCGACCTGGCGCGCGGGGCGCTGCTGCTGTTCATCTGCCTGGCCAACGTCCACGTCCACCTGCACGCGCGCCCGGCCGGGCTCGCCGGCTACCCCGCCGCCGGCAGCCTGTCGCAGTGGGACCGGGTGGTGACCGTCCTGCAGACCACCCTCGTGGACGCCCGCTCGTTCCCGATGTTCTCCGTGCTCGTCGGCTACGGCACCTGGCAGCTGGTGCGCCGCCACCTGGACGCCGGGGCGCAGCCGGCGCAGGTCCGCCGGCTCCTGCGCCGCCGCGGCTGGGCCCTGCTGCTCATCGGCGCCCTGCACGGGGTGCTGCTGTTCTCCGGCGACATCGCCGGCACCTACGGGGTGCTGCTCGTCCTGCTCGCCGGGGCACTGGCCTCGCCGCGCACGCGCGGCCTGGTCGTCCTCGCCGTCACCGGCACCGTGCTGGCCGGTGCGTTCGGCGCCCTGGCCGCGGTGCCCCTGCCGGACGACGTGCAGGCCCTCGCGGACTCCTCCACCCGGGAGAGCGCCGCCGGGGCGCTGCTGCTGCGCCTGGTCGAGTGGGTCACGGGAACCCTCGTCGGGCCGCTCGTGGTGTTCGGCGCGGTCGCGATCGGGGCGGTCGCCGCCCGCCGCGGGCTGCTCGACGACCCGGCGCGGCACCGGCGCACCCTGCTGGCCGCCGGTGCCGGGGGTGTCGCGATCGCCGCTCTCGGCGGCCTGCCCCTGGCCCTGATCGCCGTCGGCGCCTGGGAACCCGGCAGCACCGCCGCCGTGGTGGCCGGGGCGGTGCACGCCGTCACCGGGTACGCCGGCGGCTTCGGCTACGCGGCACTGGCCGGCCTCGTCGTGGCCGCTGCGGCACGGCGCGGCGGGCTCGCCGCACCGGGCCGCGCCCTGGTCGCCCTGGGGCGGCGCTCGCTGTCCGGGTACCTGGCGCACTCCGTGGTGTTCGCCGCGCTGCTGCCCGCCTCCACCCTCGGCCTGGGCGCCGAGCTGGGCGTGGCGCAGGCGTCGACGCTCGCCGTGGGCACCTGGGTGCTGATCCTGCTCGGTGCGCTCGTGCTGGAACGCACCGGCGGGCGCGGGCCCGCCGAGGTGCTGCTGCGCCGCCTCACCTACGGCCGCCGCTGAACCCCGGCTCGCGCCGCGGCCCGCCACCGGTGACAGTGGGCGGGTGCCGGAGGGGGACAGCGTCTACCGGGTGGCGCGCACCCTGGACACCCGGCTGCGCGGCACCACCGTGCGCGCCGCCGACCTGCGCGTGCCCCGGCACGCCACCGCGGACCTCACCGGCGCCCGCGTCCTGGGCACGGTCCCGCGCGGCAAGCACCTGCTGACCCGCTTCGACCTGGACGGTTCCGCGCTGACCCTGCACACCCACCTGCGCATGGACGGTTCCTGGACGGTCCTGACCCCCGGCAAGGTCCTGCCGCGCCGGCTGGCACCGGACGTGCGGGTGCTGCTGCGCACCAGCGGGCCCACCGCGGCCGGGCTGAAGCTGGGCGTGGTGGAACTGCTGCCCACCGAGCAGGAGCACACCGCCGTCGGGCACCTCGGCCCCGACCTCCTCGACGCGAGCACCCCCCTCGACGAGGTCGTCGCGGGGGCGGTGCGCAACCTCGCGCGGGAACCGGGGCGGCCGCTGGCCGCGGCCCTGCTGGACCAGCGCGTCCTGGCCGGGCTCGGGAACCTGTGGGTGAACGAGCTGTGCTTCCTGCGCGGGCACCTGCCCACCCGCCCCGTCGGCGAGGTCGACCCGGAACCCCTCGTGCGCCTGGCGGCGAAGCTGCTGCGGTTCTCCGTGGCCCCGCACGGCGCGCACCAGGTCACCACCGGCGACACCCGCCCGGGGCGGCAGCACTGGGTGTACGGGCGGGCCGGGCAGCCGTGCCTGCGCTGCGGGACCCCGGTCGAGGTGAGCGCCGAGGTTCCCGGCGACCCGGAGCGGCGCCGCACCTGGTGGTGCCCGCACTGCCAGCGCTGAAACCCGTGGCACGGGCGGCGGACGAGCGGGGCGGACGAGGGGGTCGGAGGATCGTGCACGGGGTTCTCGTGGTGGCGGTGGCCTGCACCGCGGCGGTGCTGGCGGTCCTCGGCGCCGGGGCGGTGCACCGCGACGTCGGCCCGGTCAGGGCCCGGCTCTCGCTCGTGCTCGCGAGCGGTGGCGGCACGCACGTCGCGCTGCCCCCGGTGGGGCGCCTGACCATGGACACGCACTCCGGCCCCCTCGCGCTGCGGGTCGGCGTGCAGGACGTCGACCTGCCCGCGGCCCGCGGCCTGCTGACCGGTGCGGTGCCGCGCGAGGACCTGGTGCGCGACGTGGGGGCGGACGTGCGCTCGGCGCTGCGGGCCCTGGCGCTGCGCTCGACGGCGGTGGCGCTCCTGGCGGGCGCCCTGGCCTGCGCGGTCGTGTTCCGCGACCCGCGCGCGGTGGCCGTGGGCGTCGCTGCGGTGCTCGCGGGGCTCGCCGCCACCGGGGCCGTGGTCGCCGCCACCGCCCGCCCGCAGGCGATCACCCGGCCCACGTACACCGGCCTGCTGGCCCAGGCCCCGGCCCTGGTGGGTGCCGCCCGCAACGCCCGCACCGACTTCGGCGCCTACAGCGAGCGGCTGGCGCAGCTGGCCTCCGACGTCACCCGCCTGTACGCGCGGCTGCAGGCCCTGCCGGAGACGAGCACCGGGGACAGCACGCGGTTGCTGTGGATCTCCGACGTCCACAACAACCCGCAGGCGTACTCGCTGGTGCGCACGCTGGTCGCGCAGTACGACGTGCGGGCGGTCGTCGACACGGGGGACTCCACGGACCTGGGCACGGACGTGGAGAACCGGCAGCTCGCCGGCATCGCCGACCTGCCGGTGCCGTACCTGTGGGTGCGCGGCAACCACGACTCCGCGGCCACGCAGGCGTACCTGGCGGCGCTGCCGAACGTGCGGGTCCTGGACGACGGCGCGACCACGCAGGTCGCGGGGTTGCGCTTCGCCGGGACGGGGGACCCCCGCTTCACCCCGGTCAAGCGGCTGCAGGAGGCCCCGGGGGCGGCCGCCGCCGAACTCGCACGGGCGGGGCAGGCGCTGGCCCGGGCCGTGGACGACTCGCCCGAACCCGTCGACGTGGCCCTCGTGCACGAACCGGCGATGGCGCCGCCGCTGCACGGGCACGTCCCGCTCGTGCTGGACGGCCACGTCCACGAGCGTCGCAGCCGCACCCGCGAGGGGACCCTGGAACTGACGCAGGGTTCCTCCGGCGGGGCGGGGCTGCGCATGCTGGACGGCGGGCGGACCCGCCCGCTGGAGGTCTCCGTGCTGCACTTCGACCCCGCCACGCGGGCGCTGGTGGCCGTCGACGAGATCACGGTCGCCGGCCTCGGGGAGCAGCGCGTGGTCGTCGAACGGCGCCCGGTCTCCTCGTACGGCTCCGCGCAGGAGGCCGGGTGAGCGGGAGGGGGAACCCCGCGCCGGTCAGCCCGCGCTGGAGCCCAGCGGGGCGGGGTCGGTGAACACCGTGGCGCCGTCGTCACCGACGCGGGCGCGCACGACGCTGCCGTAACCCTCCTCGACGAGCTTGTCGAACAGCGGCTGCATCCGCTTGGCCTGCTTCACCAGCGCCACCCGGTACCCCTCGGCGGCCATCTCGCGCTGGCGGCGCACCAGGTCCCCGGCGGGCACGTCCGCCGCGTGGACGAGCGCCACCGCGCGGGAGGCGTCGGTCTCCAGGGCGACGTGCTCGGCGATGCGCTCGAAACCGATGGAGAACCCGCACGCGGGGAGGTCGCGGCCGCTGAAGCGGCCCACCATGCGGTCGTAGCGGCCGCCGCCGGCGATGGAGGAACCCGAGCCCGCCAGCGCCATCTCGAAGATGGGGCCGGTGTAGTACCCCATGCCGCGCACCAGGCTGACGTCGAACACCACCGGCAGTTCCGGCGCCGACACGGCCAGGGCCGCACCGATCTCCCCGAGGCGCTGCACCGCCTGCGCGGGCACCGCGTCCGGCAGCGCCGCGGCCAGCGCGGCGGGGTCCGACAGGGAGGTGATCGTCAGCAGCTCGTCGAGCGCGGAGCGCAGGCTCGCGACGTGCCCGTCGGCGAAGCCCTTCTCGCGCAGCTCGGCCATCACGCCGTCCAGGCCGATCTTGTCGGCCTTGTCCACGGTGATCAGGACGCTGCCGTGCGCGTCCTCGGCGAACCCGCAGCCGGTGAGCAGGCCGGTGAGGACCTCGCGGTCGTTGATGCGCAGCGTCGTGCCGGTCAGGCCGAGCCGGCGCAGCGCGGTGTCGGTGGCGGTGACCAGCTCCACCTCGGCGACGGCCCCCGGCTCACCGACCACGTCGATGTCGCACTGCACGAACTGCCGGTAGCGGCCCTTCTGCGGGCGCTCCGCGCGCCACACCGGGCCGATCTGCAGCAGCTTGGCGGGGGTGCGCAGCACGGCGGCGTTGCTGGCGACGTAGCGCGACAGCGGCACCGTCAGGTCGAAGCGCAGCCCCAGGTCGGCGGCGTCGGCGGGCTTGAGCGCCTCGTCGGGGTCCAGGCCGCGGCGCAGCACCTTGAAGAGCATCTTCTCGTTCTCGCCGCCCTGCCCGGACTCCAGGCGGCTGAGCTCCTCCAGCGCGGGCGCCTCGATCTCGTCGAACCCGAAGGAGCGGTAGACCTCGCGGATCACCCGCAGCGCGTGCTCCCGGCGGGCCTTCTCCGCGGGGAGGACGTCGCGCATGCCGCGCGCGGGGACGATCTTGGAGGCCATGCGCGCCATGGTAGTGGCCCGCCCACGGCGCCCCGGCTGCGTCAGCGCAGGGCCGGGAGCCCTCCCGGCGCCGCCCACGGCGGTGCCGTGCAGGGCAGCGACCACGCGTGGGCGGCGGGGCCGCCCGCGGGCAGCACCAGCGCGCCGCCGTCCACCTCGACCGCCTCCCCGGTCAGCGCGCGCGCCGGGCCGCCGCCCAGCGCGGCCAGCGGCACCCGCACGCGCGGGTGCGCGGCGCGCGCGGCGTGCACGAGCACGGAACCCGCCGGGTGCTCGCGCACGAACGTCAGCGAGTCGGCCTGCACGTGCGCCCAGCGCAGCCCGCCGCGGCGCAGCGCCACGTGCTCTCGGCGCAGCCGCAGCCAGTGCCGGTACTGCGCCAGCAGTTCGCCGTCCCACTCGCCGCGCCGGTGCCAGGGGAACGGCGTGCGCGAGTGCTCCCCGGTCGTGCCCGTCAGGCCGATCTCGTCGCCGGCGAACACCGCGGGCACCCCCGGCAGCGTCGCCTGCAGCGCGAGGGCGACGACGTGGCGGTCCCGGCCCGCGGCGCCGGGGCCGCCCGGCGGCAGCCCGCCGCGCGTGCCGCCGCCCACGACGGTGCGCACGCGGGGGGTGTCGTGCGAGCTCAACGAGTTCGTCGACGCGCACCACGAGCGCCACGGCGCGGACGCCAGGACCTCGCGCACCGTGCCGACGGCCTGCTCGCCGTCCATCGACGGCAGCGGCACCGGTGCGCCCGGGTACGGCAGGCCG
Source organism: Kineococcus auxinigenes (assembly GCF_050871525.1). Classification (NCBI taxonomy): domain Bacteria; kingdom Bacillati; phylum Actinomycetota; class Actinomycetes; order Kineosporiales; family Kineosporiaceae; genus Kineococcus; species Kineococcus auxinigenes. The sequence goes on from NZ_JBKBCT010000050.1 coordinate 13,709, forward strand.
TGGGCGTCGGGACCGTCCTCGCCGGGCGTCAGCCACGTCCACACCGGCCGGGTGAAACCCGTGTAGTTCATGGTGCCGTGCCAGCCGTCCCCGGACAGGTCCCCGGAGGCGTCGTGGCCGTGCTCGGCCAGCAGCCACTGTTCCCTCCCGGTCTGCGCACCCGCCGCCGCCAGGGTGCGCCGCAGTTCCCGGGCGACGTCGCCGGCGAGGTCCTGATCGCCGTACCGGCCCGTCATGTTCGCCACGTCGATCCGCCACCCGTCCAGGGAGAACGGCGGGCGGGACCAGCGGCCCACCACGGAGCCGGGCCCGGCGTACAGGGCCTCGCGCAGCGCGGGGGAGTCGTGGAACAGCTTCGGCAGCGACGGCACGCCCAGCCAGCTGACGTAGGAGCCGGGGTGCTCCGTGAACCGGTAGAACGCCGCGGTGGGTGCGGCCGGGTCGGCCTGCGCCCGCCGGAACCACTCGTGCCCGTCACCGGTGTGGTTCGTCGTCAGGTCGCACACGACGCGCAGCCCGCGCCGGTGCGCGGCCGCGGTGAGCCGCTGCAGCGCCCCGTCCCCGCCGAGCCAGGCGTCGACGTGCTCGAAGCCCACCGCGTCGTAGCGGTGCACCGAGCGGCCCTCGAACACCGGGGTCAGGTACAGGCAGGTCGCCCCCAGGTCCACCACGTGGTCCAGGTGCTCGGTGACGCCGTCCAGGTCACCGCCGAACCACTCGCGCGCGGTGTCCGGGCCGTGGGCGGACACCCGGTCGTCCCAGCCGCGCCGCACCGCCCAGGGCGGTGCGGGCCGTTCGACGCCCGAGCGGGCGAAGCGGTCGGGGAACACCTGGTAGACGACGGCGTCCGTCACCCAGCCGGGGGCCGGGTCGTGGGTCACGAGCTGGAAGTCGCCGGCGTCGGTCACCTCGCGCTCGTGCACCCCGGACGCGGTGAGCCAGGCGTGGCGCACCGGGTCCGCGGGCCCGCCGACGAGCAGGAACCGGTAGCGGGTGACGGGGTTGTGCGCCGTCACGGGGACCTGCCACCACGTCGCGCCCGCGGTGCGGTGCACCGCGCTGGCGGCGGTGAACCGCGGCTCACCGTCGTGCACGCTGCGCAGCAGCACCCGCTGCACGGGGTGAGTGCCGGGCACCAGGACGCGCAGCTGCACCTCCTCGCCGGGGCGCGGGGCGGGTTCGGAGACGTACAGCCCGGAACCGTCGTGGTGCGGCAGGCCGAAGAGCCCGTGCCCGGGGGTGCTCACCCCTTCACCGAACCCGCGGTCAGGCCGCCGGTGATGAAGCGCTGCAGGAACTGGAACAGCAGCACGACGGGGACGCTGAACAGGACGGCACCCGCCGCGAACAGTCCGAGGTTGTTGCTGCGGTCGGAGTCGATGATGCCGTACAGGCCGACCGCCAGGGTCTTGGACTCGTCGTCGGTGAGGAAGATGCCGGCGATGAGGAACTCGTTGATGACGCCGACGAAGCTCAGCAGGGCCGTCGTCGCCAGGACGGGGGCGATCAGCGGCAGCACGATGCGGAAGAAGACCTGCGCGTGGCTGGCACCGTCGATCGTCGCGGCCTCGTCGAGCTCCCTGGGCACGGTGTCGAAGAAGCCCTTGATGAGCCACACGTGCAGCAGCGCCCCGCCCATCAGGACCAGGCCGTACCCCACGAGGGTGTTCAGCCCGGCGGCGGGCACGACCTCGCCGACCCCGCTGAACATCGAGAAGATCGCGATGACCGCCAGGAACTGCGGGAACATCTGGATCAGCAGCAGGCTGAGCAGCCCGCCCCGGCGGCCGCGGAAGCGGAAGCGGGAGAAGGCGTAGGCGGCCAGCGCGCTGGCGAACACCTGGGCGGCGGAGACCACCAGGCACAGGACGACCGTGTTGGCGTACCAGCGCACGAACGGCCCGCGCTCACCGCTGAGCAGCCGGGTGAAGTTGCTGAGGGTGAACTCGCGTGGGACCAGACCGGTGCTCGCGACCGTGCCGAGGGGGTTGAACGCCGCGGAGAGGATGAACAGCACGGGGAAGACGGCGAAGGCGACGGCCACCAGCGCCACCACGTGCCGCCAGCCGACCTCGCGCCACCAGCGCGCGCCGTGCGGTCCGGGACGGGCGGTGCGGCTCGGTGCCGCACCGGCGCGGGCGCGGTCGGCGGTCGTGGCGGCGGTGGTGGGCGGGGCCGGGATCGGGGTCGTCATGTCGTCCTCAGTTGACGTCTTCGAGCGATCGGGTGGCGCGGAACTGGACCGCCGCGAGGAACGCGGTCACCAGGAACAGCAGGGCGGAGACGGCGGCGGCGAAGCCGAACTGCGCGCCGGAGCCGCCGAAGGCGAGGCGGTAGGTGTAGCTGATGAGGATGTCCGTGGACCCCGCCGTCGGGCTGTCCGGCGGGAAGGGACCGCCCTCGGTGAGCAGTTCGATGGCGTTGAAGTTGTTGAAGTTGAACGCGAAGGAGGCGATGAGCAGCGGCGTGACGGCCACGAGCAGCAGCGGCAGGACGATCCTGCGGAACGCCGTCCCGGCTCGTGCGCCGTCCATGACGGCCGCCTCGCGCAGTTCGCCCGGGATGGACTGCAGCGCACCGGTGCAGACGACGAACATGTAGGGGAAACCCATCCACACACTGGTCAGCAGCACAGCCGCCTTCGCCAACCAGGGGTCGCCCAGCCAGTCCAGGCGCAGGCCGAGCAGTTCGTTGATCAGCCCGAAGTCCCGGTTGTAGAAGTTCGACCACACCAGCAGGGCGATCACCGAGGGGATGGCGTAGGGCAGCAGCAGCAGCGAGCGGTAGAGGCGCTGACCGCGGATCCGCCGGTCGTCGAGCACGACGGCCAGGGCGAGCCCGACGGCGAACGACAGTCCCACCGCGAGCACGGCGAACGCCAGCGTCCAGGCGAAGACGCGCAGGAAGGCGCCCGAGACGGTGTCGTCGGTGACGATGCGTTCGTAGTTGGACAGGCCCACGCCCTGCAGCCAGCTCTGCGAGAAGGCCGGCCGCCCGTCGGGGCCGACGAAGAACTCGCTGTCGCCCACCACGCCGATCCCGAAGCTCTCGCCGGTGCGGGTGTTCACGATGCTGTCGGTGACCTCGTCGTAGCGCAGCACCGTGCGCCCCTCGAAGGCGCGGGCGACGCCCTGGGCGCGGATCGCACCGTCGCCGGTGGGGACGGTCAGCTCCTGCACGGCGGCGCCGGCGTCGTTGACCTGGCGGGGGGTCAGCAGCGTCCACCCGTCGGCTTCGACGACGCGCCCGTCGGTGACCGTGACGGCACCGGCCTCGACCTCCTGCAGCCCGTCGGCGTCGCCGACGGACACCTCGCCGGTGCGGGTGTCCACGAGGAAGAACGAGAACGGTCCCTCGGTCGCCGAACCCCGGGTGGCGACGGTCAGGGAGTAGGTTGGGGAGTCGGGCAACTGCTCCACGGAACCGCCGACGATGCTGCTGACGGCCTCCTGCTTCGTCCCGCGCTTGCCGTCGCCGAAGTTCGTGAACGACAGCTGCAGGGTGGAGACGATCGGGTAGACGACCAGGGCGAGCAGGAACAGCGTTCCCGGCAGCAGGTACTTCGCGGGGACGAACCGGCTGGTGGAGTAGACGGCGACCAGCGAGACGGCACCGACGACCAGGGCGGTGAGCCCCACCCAGCTCTCCTGCGCGACGAGCGTCGGGGCCAGCCACACGGTGACGGCGGCGACGCTGCCCAGCAGCAGCACGCGGACCAGGGCCGCGGACGCGGTGACGGAACGCCGCCCGACCTCCGCGCCCCGCCGCGGGGCGGGGGCGGTGGGGCGCAGGGGCACGGCGGTGGGCGGACGGGTGGGGGTGGAGGTCACTGCAGGCTCGCGCGGATCGTCTCGCCCGTGGTGGTCATCGTCCGGGCGGGGTCCGCGCCGTTGACGACGGCGGCGTACGCCTTGCCCAGGGGCTCCCAGACGGCGGCCATCTGGGGCAGCGCGGGCAGGATCCGCCCACCGGCGGCGGCCTCGGCGAAGACCGCCGTGTCGGGGTCGGCGGCGGACTGCTCGGCGAGGACCTCGCGCATCGCGGACGGACGGGGCTCGGCCTCGTGCAGCGCCCGCATCGTCTCCGGCCGGGCGGCGGCGTCGAGGACGAACGACTCGGCGAACGCCTTGTTCTCGCCCTTGCTGGCGACGTAGAAGGCCTGCACGCCGGTGAACGGCTGGGCCGGCGCCATCCCCGCGAACCCGGGGACGGGGCTGAGCGCGTAGGGGGTTCCGGAGGTCTTCACGTCGGCGGTCGCCCACGGGCCCGAGACCAGGTAGGCGCAGCGGCCCTCGGTGAACAGCGAGATGGAGTTGTCGCCGGTGATGGAGGTCTTCAGCGCGCCCTGCTGGGCGAGTTCGGCGACCTTCTGCGCGGCAGCGATGGAACCGGGTGCGCCGACCCCCAGGTCGGTGGGCACGTGCTCGCCGGTGCCCGTGGTGCCGAACAGGTAGCCGCCGGCGGAGGTGTACAGCGGCTGCATGTGGTACGCGTCGCCCTCCTGGCCCTGCTGCAGGCACAGCGGGTTCTCTGCGCCCGAGGCCAGCCCGGTGGCCACGACGTCGTCGAAGGTGGCCGGCTGCTCGGGCACCAGGTCGGTGTTGCGGAACAGCGCGAGCGTCTCGACGGCGTAGGGCAGGCCGTAGACCTTGCCCTCGTAGGTGACGCCCTGCAGGGCGATGTCGGTGAACTGCGCCTGCTCGGCCTCCGGCAGGGCGAGGGGGTCGACGGCGCCGTTCTGCACCATGTTGCCGATCCAGTCGTGGGCGCCGATGACCACGTCGGGGCCGTTGCCGGCGGTGTTGGCGGTGACGAAGTTCGTCTGCAGGTCCTGCGAGACGGTCTGGACGGCCACGGTGATGCCGTTCTCCTGGCCGAACCGCTGGGCGACGTCCTCCAGCGCGGCGGCGCGCTTGGCGTCGGCCCACACGACGAGGTCGGCGTCGGCGCGCTCCGGTGCCGCGGTGGACTCGCCGGACGCGGCGGCCTGCGAGGGCGTGGCTCCGGAGGAGGTGGAACCGTCGCCACCGCCGCAGGCGGTGAGGGTGAGCCCGAGGCACGCGGTGAGGGCGAGGGAGCGCAGGAGGGCGGCGCGCGGGGGGGACGTGATCGAGGAGGACACGGGCGAGGAGGACATGCGAGCTCCTGGAGGTGCGGGACCGGGCGGCGGCGGCGGTGCACGGCGCGGCGGCGCGGGTTCTGCTCCGTTGTCAGAACACGGCAACCGTAGCAATAACTTGCAAGAGGTGGAAGCGTCTTCCACGACTCGCGGGCCGCGGGGTCCGCTACCGTCGCCGAGTGACTGCTCGACTGGCCCAGGTGGCGGCGCAGGCCGGCGTCAGCGAGGCGACGGTCAGCCGCGTCCTCAACGAGCGCCCCGGGGTGGCGGAGTCCACCCGCCAGGCCGTCCTGACCGCGCTCGACGTGCTCGGCTACGACCGCCCCTCCCGGCTGCGCGAGAGCGCCGCCGGCATGGTGGGCCTGATCGTCCCGGAGCTGTCGAACCCGGTGTTCCCCAGCTTCGCGCAGGTCATCGAGACCGGTCTGGTGGTCAGCGGCTACATGCCCCTGCTGTGCACCCAGACCCCCGGCGGGGTCCAGGAGGACGACTACCTGCGGATGCTGCTGGACCGCGGCGTCTCGGGCGTCGTCTTCGTCTCCGGCCTGCACGCCGACACCACCAGCGACCCCAAGCGCTACGTGCGCCTGCGCGACCGCGGCCTGCCGCTGGTGCTCATCAACGGGTACCAGCCGGACGTCGACGCGCCCTGCATCTCCAACGACGACGCCGCCTCCATCGAGCTGACGGTGAGCCACCTGACCGCGCTGGGCCACGCGCGCCTGGGCCTGGCGATCGGCCCGGAGCGCTTCCGGCCGGTCGAGCGCAAGACCGCCGCGTTCGCCGCCGCCGTGCGCCGGTACGTGGGCTCCGGCGCCCCGGCCCCCGTGGAGAACAGCGTCTTCTCGGTGGAGGGCGGTTACGCGGCGGCCGGCCGGCTGCTGGACGCGGGCGTCACCGCGATCGTGTGCGGCTCCGACCCGATGGCGCTGGGAGCGGTGCGGGCCGTGCGCGACCGCGGCCTGGACGTGCCGCGCGACGTCTCGGTCGTCGGCTCGGACGACTCCCCGCTCATGGCGTTCACCGATCCGCCGCTGACCACCGTGCGCCAGCCGGTGCAGGCCATGGGTGACGCCGCGGTGCGCGCGCTGGTGGACGAGATCGCCGGGCACCCCACCCCGCGCGGGGAGTTCCTCTTCCGCCCGGAGCTGGTGGTGCGCGCCTCCACGGGCGCCGCTCCGGCCCGCTGAGGAGCGCGGAGCGCCGTCTCGGGGGCCGGCGCTCCGCCGGCTTCTGCAAGTTCTTGCAAACTCAGCGGTGAGCTTGCAGAATCCTCCTCACCCGCTGCGGTCCGAGCGAGCCGGTGCCCCGTCCTCCGACGGAACCCGCCGGCGCGCCCCCGCAGCCCGCCCACCACCGGCCGCACCGCTGCCGCCCGTGCCCGGGGGCCCGTGCGCCGCCGCCCGCCCCGAGAGGACCTCATGGACGCCCTGCTCGACTCGCCGCCCTGGACGAGCCTGTTCCCCGTGCACCCGGCCACCACCGACGCGCAGTGGTGGCGCACCGCGGTCGTCTACCAGGTCTACCCGCGCTCCTTCGCCGACTCCGACGGTGACGGCGTCGGGGACCTGCCCGGCATCACCGCGCGCCTGGACCACCTCGCAGCGCTCGGCGTCGACGCCGTGTGGCTCTCCCCCTTCTACACCTCCCCCCAGGTCGACGCCGGCTACGACGTCGCCGACCACCGGGACGTCGACCCGGTGTTCGGCACCCTGGCCGACTTCGACGCGATGCTCGCCCGCGCGCACGCCCTGGGCCTGCGCGTCATCGTCGACGTGGTCCCCAACCACACCTCCGACGAGCACGCCTGGTTCCGCCGCGCGCTGGCGGCACCGGCGGGTTCCGCGGAACGGGCCCGGTACGTCTTCCGCGACGGGCGTGGAGCACAGGGGGCCGAGCCGCCGAACAACTGGCGCTCCATCTTCGGCGGCCCCGCCTGGACCCGGGTGGCGGAACCGGACGGCACGCAGGGCCAGTGGTACCTGCACCTGTTCGACGCCCGTCAGCCCGACCTGGACTGGACGAACCCCGAGGTGCGCGGCGAGTTCGAGGAGGTGCTGAGGTTCTGGCTGGACCGCGGCGTCGACGGTTTCCGGGTGGACGTCGCCCACGGTCTGGTCAAGGCCGACGGGCTGCCGGACTGGGACGGCACCACCGCGATGGTGGAGGGCGGTGCGGACGGCACCACCGGGCCCATGTTCGACCAGGAAGGCGTGCACGAGATCTACCGCTCCTGGCGCGCGGTGCTGGACGCCTACCCCGGCGACCGGGTGCTCGTGGCCGAGGCGTGGCTCGACTCGCTCAGCCGCACCGCCCGCTACGTCCGTCCCGGTGAGATGCACCAGGCGTTCAACTTCGCCTACCTCACCACCCCCTGGGACGCCGACCGCAACCGGCAGGTCGTCGTGGACTCCCTCGCGGCGTCCGACGCCGTCGGCGCGCCGACGACGTGGGTCCTGTCCAACCACGACGTCGTGCGGCACACCTCCCGCCTCGGCCTGGCCGACGCGGGTTCCCTGCCCAAGGGGATCCGCGCGCTCGACGAGCAGCCGGACGCCGAACTCGGCCTGCGCCGAGCACGGGCCGCCACGCTGCAGATGCTCGCGCTGCCCGGTGTGGCCTACCTGTACCAGGGGGAGGAGCTGGGCCTGCCCGAGGACACCGCCATGCCCGACGAGGCCCGGCAGGACCCGGCGTGGTTCCGCAGCGGCGGGCTCGAAGCCGGCCGCGACGGTTGCCGCGTCCCGCTGCCGTGGTCGGCGGACGGACCCGCCCACGGGTTCTCGCCCACCGGCCGCTCCTGGCTGCCGCAACCGCCGTCGTTCGCGCGCCACGCCCTGGACGTGCAGCGGGGGGTGCCCGGCTCCACCTACGAGCTGTACCGACGGGCCCTCGCGCTGCGCCGGCACCTGCAGCTGGCCTCCGGTTCCCTGGACCTGGTGGAGCTGGCCGGGGTCGGCACCTCGGACGCCGTGGCGCTGCGCAACCGGGACGTCCTCGTCGTGACCGTCCACCGCGGCGCGCCGGTGCTGCTGCCGGCCGGTTGCGACCTGCTGATCGCCAGCGACGACGTCGCGCGGGACGAGGCGGGATCCCTCGTCCTGGAACCCGGCACCACCGCGTGGGTGCTGCCGCCGCGCGCCGCCCGGCTGCCCCACGCCCGCACCACGGGCTGAGGGCCCGCCGGTCGGGTCAGGAGGTGCCGCGCGCCACCAGCTCCTCCAGGGTGGCGCGCGCGCCCCTCTCGTGCAGGGACGCCAGCGTCGCGGTGTACTCGGCGACGAACCGCTCGTCGTCGACGAGGTCGCCGAACAGGCCGCGGTCGGCGATGAACGCCGTCGGCTCGGCGCGGTTGCGCTGGGCGGTCGCCACCAGGCGCCCGGCGAGGCGGTCGGAGACCTCGATCGGGTTCCCCTGCTCGTCCACCCCCTCGGCGTAGCGGGCCCAGCTCGCCACCACGGCCGCACCGCGGAAGAACTCCCCGCCGTGGGCGAGCTGGTGGCGCACCACCGGCAGCAGCCACTTGGGGATGCGGTCGGAACTCTCGTTGCACAGCCGCGCCACGGTGTCGCGCACCTCGCCGTTGGAGAACCGGGCGATCAGCTCGCGCCGGTAGGCGTCCAGGTCCGTGCCCGGCACCGGCGGCAGGGTCGGGGTGCCCTCCCGCTCCATGTACGCCAGCAGGAACCGCGCGAACAGCGGGTCCTGCACCACCTCGTGCACCAGCCGGTACCCGGCCAGGTGCCCGAAGTAGCACAGCGCCTGGTGGCTGGCGTTCAGCAGCCGCAGCTTCATCAGCTCGTACGGCTCGACGTCGTCGACGACCTGCACGCCGGCGTCCTCGTAGGGCGGCCGCCCTTCGGTGAAGTCGTCCTCCAGGACCCACTGCGTGAACGGCTCGCACACCACCGGCCAGGCGTCGTCCACGCCGAAGCTCTCGCGGACCTCGGCGCGGTCGTCGTCGGTGGTGGCGGGGGTGATGCGGTCCACCATGGAGCTGGGGAAGCGCACGTTCTCCTCCACCCAGGCGCCCAGCTCTCGGTCCCTGGCCCACGCGAAGGCGGTGAACACCTTGCGCGCCACGTGCCCGTTGCCCTGGATGTTGTCGCAGGACATGATCGTGAACGCCGGCAGGCCGCGGTCGCGGCGGCGGCGCAGCGCCTCGGTGACCAGGCCGAAGCTGGTGCGGGCCGCCGCCCCGCCCACCAGGTCGGCGGCCACGTCCGGGTTGTCCAACAGGAACTCACCCGTGACGTCGTCGACGTTGTAACCACCCTCGGTGACGGTGAGGGAGACGATGCGGATGCGCTCGTCGGCCATCGCCTCGATCGCCGCCTCCGGGTCCTGCGGGGCCAGGGTGAAGTCCAGGATCGAGCCGATCACGCGGGGCTCGCGCGTGCCGTCCGGGTGCTTGAGCACCAGCGTGTACAGCCCGCCCTGGCGGTCCAGGACCTCCTTCATCCGCGCGTCGTGCGGCAGCACGCCGACGCCGCGGATGCCCCAGTCCAGCGCCTTCCCCTGCTCCATGAGCCGGTCCAGGTACATCGCCTGGTGCGCGCGGTGGAACCCGCCCACGCCGAGGTGCACGATGCCCGGGGTGACGGCCGAGCGGTCGTAGGTGGGCACCGGCACCCGTGCCCCGACCGCCGCGAGGTTCTGCGGCGACAGGGCGACGGCGGACGTGGTCGAGGTCACTTGACGGCTCCGAGGGACAGGCCCTGGACCAGCTTGTCCTGGGCGGCGAAGCCGGCGACGAGCACCGGCAGGGAGATCACGGTCGCGGCCGCGCACAACTGCGCCAGGAACAGGCCCTGGCTGGTGACGAAACCGGTGAGGAACACCGGTGCGGTGCCCGCGACCGTCGCGGTCAGGGTGCGCGCCAGCAGCAGCTCGTTCCAGCTGAAGATGAAGCAGATCAGCGCGGTCGCGGCGATGCCCGGCACCGCCACCGGCGCCACCACCGAGCGCAGCGTGCGGATCAGCCCGGCGCCGTCGATGGAGGCGGCCTCCAGCATCTCCACGGGGACCTCGGCGAGGAACGAGCGCATCATCCACACCGCGATCGGCAGGTTCATCGAGGTGTACAGCAGCGACAGGTAGGTGATGTTGTCCAGCAGGCCGGCGTAGCGGGCGAACAGGTACAGCGGCAGCACGGCGGCGACGATCGGCATGAACTTCGTGGACAGGAAGAAGAACATGACGTCCGTCCAGCGCTTGACCGGCCGGATGGACAGCGCGTAGGCGGCGGGCATGGCCAGCAGCAGCACGATGATCGTGGAGACGACCGAGGCGGACAGCGAGTTGATCAGCGGCGGCCACGGGCCGGCCTGGAAGAAGCTGCGGTAGCCCTGCAGGGTCAGCTCCGCCGCGATCGAGGGCGGGTTGGTGGCCGCGTCGGTCTCGGAGTGGAAGGAGGTGAGCACCATCCACAGCACGGGGGCGACGAAGAGCAGCCCGACGATCCAGGCGAGCAGCCCCCACAGCGGGTTGCCGCGGTTCAGCTCGCGGGCCCGGCGCTCGCGCCGGCTGGTGGGGACGTGCCCGGCGCTGGGACGGACCTCGGCGGCACGGCCGGTGGTGGTGCTCATCGGGCTCCCTCCTCCTTGAACATGGTCGAGACCACCCGCAGCGCGAACGTGGCGATGATGATCGTGCCGATGACGACGACGACACCCATCGCCGAGGCGAGCCCGTACCGCCCGGCCTGGAAGAACGTCTGGTAGATCGTGTAGGGCAGGTTCGCCGTTCCCAGCGCGCCGGAGGTGATGGTGAAGACGGCGTCGAAGTTCTGCACGATGTAGATGGCCCCGAGCAGGCCGCCCAGCTCCAGGTACTGCCGCAGGTGGGGGAAGGTCAGGTAGCGGAAGATCTGCCACCCGCTGGCGCCGTCCATGCGGGCGGCCTCCTCCGCGTCGGCGGGCTTGGACTGCAGGCCCGCCAGCAGGATGAGCATCATGAACGGGGTCCACTGCCAGATGAGCGCCGCCTGGATCGACATCATCGGGGCGACGGTCAGGTACTCCGGCTGCGGCGCGTCTTCGCTGCCGAACACGCCCCACACCCAGTTGAGCACGCCGTTGAGCAGGCCGTAGGAGGGGTTGAACAGCGCGTGCTTCCACAGCAGCGCGGCGGCGATGGGGACCACGAGGAAGGGGGCGATCATCATGGTGCGCACCGCGCCTCGCCCGAAGAACCTCCGGTCCAGCAGCAGGGCGATCAGCATGCCCAGCACGAGGCTGACGCCCACGACGACGACGGTCAGGACGATCGTGTTCCAGACCGACTCGCGCAGCCGGGCGTTGGTGAAGACCTCCGCGTAGTTCTCGACGCCGATGAAGTCGCGCTGGCCGGGGCGCAGCGCGTTCCAGTTCGTGAACGAGATGACGATCGTGGTCAGGAACGGGAGCTGGGTGGTGAGGAAGAGGAAGATGAACGCCGGCATCAGCGGTGCCCGGCGGGCCCAGTTCGAGATCCTGCGGGCGCCGGTGGTCGAGGTGGTCGGCGGAGGGGTGACGGCGGTGCCGGCCGCCGGCCGCCCCCTCGGGGTGTCGGTTCCCGTGCTCATCGGTGTGCTCCTGCGGGAGTGGGTTGCGCCAGGCGGTGGCGAGGGGTGCGCGGCCGGTGCGGGCCGGTGCGGGGGCCGCCCCGCCGCGGGCGGCGGCGGGCCGGCCTGGAGCTCACTGCCGGGTCACTCCTGGTAGACCTCGGTCACCTGCTCCGTGGCGATCTGCTGACCCTGCGCCAGGGCGTCGGGCACGGTCGTCTGCCCGGCGATGGCGGAGCTGACCAGCTGCGAGACCTGGGTGGCCATCGCCGCGAACTCCGGGATCGCGACGAACTGGATCCCGGGTGCCGGGCGCGGCTGCACGCCGGGGCTCTGCGGGTCGGCGGTGAGGATCGCGTCGCGGGTCGCCTCGTAGAAGGGGGCGGCGGCCTGCTGGTACTGCTCGTTCTCGTACGTCGAGCTGCGCTTGCCGGAAGGCACCTTCGCCCAGCCGAGCTGCTCGCCGACGAGCTCCTCGTACCCCTGGCTGGACGCCCAGGAGATGAACTCCCACGCGTCCTCCTTGTTCTGCGAGGCCTCCTGGACGCCCCACGCCCAGGTGTACAGCCACCCGGAGGCGTCGGTCTCGACCACCGGTGCGGCGACGTAGCCGATCTTGCCGGCGACGGGAGACCCCTCGGCCTCCAGCGAACCGGCGGCGGAGGTGGCGTCGTACCACATCGCCACGTTGCCCTGGGTCATGTTGTTCAGGCACTCGGTGAACCCGGCCTGCGGGGCGCCGGCCTCGCCGTGGGCGCGCACCAGGTCGACGTAGAACTGGGTGGCCTCGGTGAACTCCGGCGAGTTCACCTTGGCGGTCCAGTCCTCCTCGAACCAGGTGCCGCCGAAGGTGTTGACCACCGTGGTCAGCGGCGCGAACACCTGCCCCCAGCCGGGCTGGCCGCGCAGGCAGATGCCGCGCATGCCGGGCTGGACGTTGTCGACCTGGGCGGCGAGGTCGGCGACCTGCTGCCAGGTCGGGTTCTCGGGCATGGTCAGGCCGGCCTGCTCGAACACGTCCTTGCGGTACATGAGGAACGACGACTCGCCGTAGAAGGGCTGGGCGTAGACGGAGCCGTCCTCGCCGGTCAGTGAGGACTCCATCGCCGGGAGGATGTCGTCCTGGTTGAACTCCTCGTCGCCCTCCAGGTACTCGTCCAGCGGCGCCAGCCAGCCGTTCTGCGAGTAGAAGGGCACCTCGTAGTTGGAGATCGAGGCCACGTCGTACTGCCCGGCCTGGCTGCTGAACTCCTGGGTGATCCGGTCGCGGACGTCGTTCTCCGGGAGCACGGTGAAGTTGACCTCGATGCCGGTCTCGGCGGTGAAGTGCTCCTCCGTGAGGTTCTCCAGGTCCACCATCTGCGGGTTGTTGACCATGATGACGCTGATGCTGCCGCCGTCCTCTCCGCCCTCGTCCCCGCCGCCCGCGTTCCCCCCGCCGGCGCCGGCGCAACCGGCCAGCAGGACCGTTCCGCTGAACGCCGCCGCCAGCGCCAGGCGCCGCGTGTGCCCTCCGAGCATCGTGCCCTCCGTGTCTTCGTCGACCGGTTCCCGCGGAGCCCTGGGGAGGTGTCCCGGCTGGTGCTCCACCCCGCTCATGTGAGCGGGTAGTTCTCAGTTGTGCGATAGTGGCGCTCATCACGACGAGCTGTCAACCGGCCGCGCCCGTGCGCGGCCGGCTGCGGCGACGAGGAGGACGCGATGGCGAAGGCGCTCGCGCGGGGAACGACCACCAGCGGGCTGGCCCTGGCCGCCGCCGTGGCCCAGCGCTTCCACCTCGAGGGGCGGACGAAGGTCGACATCGCCCGCGACCTGGGGATCAGCCGGTTCAAGGTGGCCCGGCTGCTCACGGAGGCCGCCGACGCGGGCCTCGTGCAGATCCGCGTGCTCGTCCCGCCCTCCGTCGACGGCGAGCTCGGCGAGGCGCTGCGCACCCGCTTCGGGCTGCGCGCCGCCTACGTGGTGCGCGCCGACGGCGACTCCGTGCCCGCCCGGCGGCGTGCCGTCGCGCAGTTCGCCGCCGGGCTGCTGGAGGAGACCGCCCTGCCCGAGGACGTCGTCGGCCTGGCGTGGGGGCGCACCGTCTCCCAGCTCGTCGCTGCGCTGTCCGCGCCGCTTCGCACCCGCTTCGTGCAGCTCGCCGGCGCGCTGCCCCGCCCCGACGTCGAGGGCAGCGCCGTGGACCTGGTGCGCCGCGCCGCCGAGGCCACCGGCTCCACCGCCGCCACGTTCTACGCCCCGCTGGCCGTTCCCGACGCCGCCACCGCCGACAGCCTGCGCTCCCAGCCGGAGATCGCGCACGCGCTGGCCGAGCTCGACACCCTGACCCGCGCCGTCGTCTCCGTCGGCGCCTGGCGGCCGGGGGAGTCCACCGCCCTGGACTCCCTCGACGCGGGCACCGGCGCGCACCTGGCGCGCGCCGGTGTCGTCGCCGAGGTCACCGGCGTCCTCGTCGGCGCCGACGGCTCCGAGGTCCCCGGGCTGGCCGACCGGGTGGTCGGGGTCACCGGTGAGCAGCTGCGCCGCGCCGGCGACGTGGTCGCCATGTCCTGCGGGGACGTGGCCGCCCGCGCCCCCGCCACGGCCGCCGTGCTGCGCAGCGGCCTCGTCACCACCCTCGTCACCCACACCGAACTGGCGCGGGAGGTCCTGGACCTGCCCTGACCCCCGCGGGTGACGGGGCCGGGTTCAGAACCCGGCCACCTCGTGCGGCTCGTAGGGCGCCTCCAGCTCGGCGACCTCCTCGTCGGTCAGCTCCAGCTCCAGCGCGGCCACGGCGTCGTCGAGGTGGTGCGGCTTCGTCGCCCCGACGATCGGGGCGACGACCACGGGGTTGCGCGCCACCCACGCCAGCGCCACCTGCGCGCGCGGCACACCCCGGCGCTCGGCGACCCGTGCGACCGCCTGCACGATCCGCTCGTCGGAGTCGCGGTACAGCGTCTTGCCGAACTCGTCGCGCTCCGAGCGGTTCGTCGCCGCGTCCCAGTCGCGGGTGAGCTTGCCGCGCGCCAGTGGGCTCCACGGGATGACGCCGACGCCCTCGTCCGCGCACAGCGGCAGCATCTCGCGCTCCTCCTCGCGGTAGAGGAGGTTGTAGTGGTCCTGCATGGTGGCGAACCTCGTCCAGCCGTTGGCGTCCTGCAGGTGCAGGGCCTTGGCGAACTGCCACGCCCACATCGACGAGGCGCCGATGTAGCGGGCCTTGCCGGCCTTCACCACGTCGTGCAGGGCCTCCAGGGTCTCCTCGACCGGGGTCGTGGGGTCCCAGCGGTGGATCTGGTAGAGGTCGACGTGGTCGGTGCCCAGGCGGCGCAGCGATGCGTCGACCTCGGTGAGGATCGCGTGCCGGGACAGGCCGGCGCCGTTGGGGCCGGGACGCATCCGCCCGTGGACCTTGGTGGCGATGACGACCTCGTGGCGCGGCACCGCCTTGAGCAGGACGTTCCCGAGGATCTCCTCGGAGGAGCCGTTCGAGTAGACGTTCGCGGTGTCGAAGAAGTTCACCCCGGCGTCCAGCGCCCGGTGCAGGAAGGGGGCGCTGTCCTCCTGCGGCAGCGTCCAGGGGTGCCCGCCGCGCTCGGGGTCGCCGTAGCTCATGCAGCCCAGGCAGAGGCGGGAGACCTCCAGGCCGGTGGAACCCAGCTTCACGTAGTCCATGCCGCCGATCCTGCCCCGCCGCGACCCGTCCCGCCCCTCCTCCTAGTGATCTTGCACGGTTGAATGGTCAATCGTGCAAGTTGACCGGGGGGTGGGG
>NZ_JBKBCT010000185.1:0-546 GCF_050871525.1 Kineococcus auxinigenes
AAAGTTGCAGAGAATGTGGTCTTGAGCATGGGTGGCTCCTTCGATTGAGAGATGGCGCAACGCAGCGCCGTGGTACGACTTCGGCTTAGGCGGCCAGAAGTTCACGCACGTAGCGGTCCTCCCAGCCATCGCCCTGCATGTAGTGCTTGTCGAAAACCGCTTGCGCCTTGCCGTCGGAGCGCAGCCGGGCAACCATCTCAGGCTTGAAGTCCGTCTGGAGCATGCGCGACGTGGTCCGGGTGACCCACAGGTAGTCGCGGTTCGGCACGGCGTCGTTGATCATTTGCACCTGGTCGACGGTCAGGCCGAACGTGTCGCAGTACAGGTTCTTGCTGGTATTGGCGAGGCTGTTGGGCAGGTAGATGAAGTTCGCGATGGTTTCCTTCAGCACCTCGAAGTCGGTAATCCGCGCGATCTGGCGCAGCGACTGTGTTGCCATCCACACGGCACCGTTGAGCTTGCGGATGGTGGTCAGCCACGTTTCCAAGCGCCTGTAGAAGCGTTCGTACTTGAAGAAGAAGCCCGCCTCTTCAATCTCGATCAGCG
>NZ_JBKBCT010000186.1:0-544 GCF_050871525.1 Kineococcus auxinigenes
GGCGAAAGCATGTCACGGCTGCCAGAATTTCGGCGCCGCGGTGAGTGGTCTGCCGGACAGCCTGGGCAAGGTCTTCCGTGGTCAGTGTTTTGATCCGTCCTGCAATGCCAAGAAGGTTGCAGCGAGGATCAAGGCCGAGCGCGCTGAAGCGCCGTCTACTGTTAAGGGCCCCAAAGCCGCGCCGGCCAAGGAGGGCGCGGACAAGGGCGGAAAGGCCGAACACGCGGCCACGTCGATTGCCGAGTCGGACAAGGTGAAGACCTACCGACAAGGGGTGTGGCGCAAGGCGCTACGCCGGGAGGTGGCGGCCAACGAAGCAACGGCCAACCACTATCTCCTCGCACTTTCGCTGTCCGGTCATGCACGCACCATCACCAGCGACAAGATGGGGACGCTCTTTGAACGGATCGCGGACGAGACCAGCTCTCCCACCGATCTCTCGAAGAACCTTATCTCTGTGGCCGGCCTGGCTACTGACAAGCGGCTCAATCTGACGATCTCGCTCGCGCTTGCCGCGATCGAAGGAATCGATGTGCCTGTCTTG
>NZ_JBKBCT010000187.1:0-544 GCF_050871525.1 Kineococcus auxinigenes
GTTTCTCTTGAATATGGAGAAATCCAGCGTCTCGGGCCGGCGCAACGAACTCATCGCCGCGGGGCGCCTGGTGCTGGCTGGTGAGCGTAAGTGCGCAGTGACTGGCCGCACTGTGCAAGCCGTCAAGGTGCCGGCAAAGCAGGGGAGCCTGTTCCAATGAGCGCCCAATCTCAGCCCGTAGTCGACAGGCGCCGGCAACTGCTGGATGAGCTACTGCATCGCATGACGGTTGCCCAATCGATCGAGGTGCGCGTGCAGCTTTGCGCTGAAGCCAAGCGTGAACTCGACAAGATCATTCCTGCTCCAGGAGGCTCGCAGTAATGGCTGGCAACTGGATCAAGTTCGAGGTCGATACGCCGGAAAAGCCGGAGGTGCTGGCTTTGACCGTTGCGATGGGTTGGGACGATCCGGATTTGACCGTCGGCAAGTTGCTGCGTGTCTGGCGTTGGTTCGATCAGCACACTCTTGAAGGAAACGCTCCTGGCGTTAGTGCAGCGTTACTGGATCGCATCGCAGGTGTTACCGGATTCGCAAATGCGATGGC
>NZ_JBKBCT010000188.1:0-543 GCF_050871525.1 Kineococcus auxinigenes
GACCTCATCCAACATCATCGAGATCACTTGGTACGAGCGGTTCATGGGTCGGCTTATTCGTTCGACGTGGCCTGCTGTTGCTGCCTCTTCCATTCATCCGTCAGCAACCCAGCAAATCCCCAATCCTCTTCCTTGATCTCCTGAATCACAACGTGCGTGTGCTCGGGCTTCTTGCCGAGAACGCGACCCAGAGAATCGGTCACGTCTTTGACCAGTTGGGCTTTCTGCTCACGGGTTGCACCCGCCGTGATCTGAATGTTGACGTACGGCATGAAGGTTGGATTCCTTGGGTCAGTCGCTATGGCGCAATGGCAACGTTGCTATGTCGTTGGCAGGCGAGACGCGTGGCACGTTCGGAAATGGAAGATCGTGCTGCAGCGGAAAGCGACTCTATCACTGGCCTCTGGCCCGTGCGTTGCCAAGTCCTTGGCAACGGGGCGTCATGCACTGACGACCTTGTTCTTTCCCGCGCGCTTGGCTTGATACATGCCGCGGTCCGCACGCTGGATCGCCGCCATCGGGGTTTCATCCTTGCCGAGTTCC